>JBGTRP010000111.1:0-12953 GCA_041940685.1 Acanthopleuribacteraceae bacterium | reverse complement strand
GAAAAACTAAAGCATAAACGAATAGGCCAGTAACTAAAAGATACGAAATAAGAACGGCAATTATAGAGGCATTAAAAATACTTGGAAGAGTGGGACAATTTCGAAAAATAAAGCAAAGAGCATTTTAACATTTACAACGTGTTAAAATTCGGCTAGAAAAATAGGCATCCGCTGACACAAAGAACCGGAAGAAGCAAGCCCAAATCACGCATAGTGGAACTAGCTCAATCGATGAGCAACGAACTTTATATCGACGCCCAGAAATAGGTTCGAAGAGCATAAGAATTTAGTCCAATATAATATACACTCTCCCAAAATTTGATCGATAAGTTACCAATCGATGTCTTTTCACAAGATTTCAATATACGCTCAAATTTTAGCAAACCTGGCGGAAATTCACCAATAAAATCCCCCGAAGGCGCAAATTTGGTGTCAATTTCCATTCGGTCCAAACCTGCCGAAGGCGGGGCCTTCCCGAACCTCCTTCCCTTACTCGGAGAAAGAGATCTCGCCAACCCCAATTTTACGCCAACCGCCATCAGAAAGGCGAAAGATTTTCGAGGCCTTCCCCATCTCTAGCGCGCCGGTTTCCCATGGCTCTTTCTACTGAACATAACCTAGGGCGCGCAGGCGCTCCAGGGTCTCCTCGTCCAGGCCTTCCACCACCATGGGCAAACCGCCGGCCGGCTTGGCCTTGGCATTGCTCAGCCGTTTGCCCGAAATCACATTTTGCGGCATGCCCGAGGGGTCCGGGTCTCGCCGAAGAGCATCCAGTAAAGCGGGCGGCGCGGGTCCGGCCTCATCCCAGGTGGTCGGCGCCGCCTCATGGGGATCTCTGCTCAGGTCGTAGTAGCGCCTGTATTGCTCCAGCTCGGCGCCGCCTTCACTGTAAATCGTCCATTTATGAAACCCGCGGACCAGGCCCCGAAACTGTTTTCCCCGACCCGCGCCCAGACCCTCCAAAAAGATATCCCTCTCCCCGGGCGCCAGAAGGGAGCTACCGTCAAGCTCGGGCATCCGCTCCGCCTTGGCGTAGGAAAGCATGGTGGGCAATAGATCCACCAGGGAAACGGGAGCTGTTTCGGTTCGCGCCTCTCCCCCGGGTTCGAGAATCATCAGCGGCACGCGGGTCGACGCATTGTACACATGATATCCATGAGTGAACCACTTTTCGTGATCCATCATGTACTCGCCATGATCGGAGGTAAAGATGACAATCGCATCCTCTAGCAGGCCCGCGCGCTGGTAGGCGTCCAAAAAACGGCCGATCTCGGCATCGGTATAGGCGATCTCCTCGTCGTAGCGATCCACATAATAGAGGCCGTCGTTATTACCATCCAGTTGGTTGTAAACGGGGATTCGACGAATGTCGATGGGTTGGGGAGTATCATGGTCGAAGGCTATCGGCTTTTCCGGAGGAGGCGCATAGGGACCATGCGGGTCCATGTAGTGCAACCAGACAAAATGAGGGCTCTCCAGCGCGCTTGCCTTTTGCAACCACTCGATGGCCGCGTCCGTGGTGCGGCCCGCGTTGCGCTCATACCCCTTCCGAACCGGAACGAGTTCGTCCACGTAGTCGTCAAAATAATCGAACCGAGTCCCCAGGTTGGTGGCCTCCTGGGTGAGCACCATGTTGGAAACCACTGCGGCGGTGTGATACCCGAGCGGCTTTAAGTAGTCGGATATGATGGGAACCCGATCGGGCAACTTTTGAAACACCATGCGAACCCGATGCTTCATGGGGTAGAGACCCGAAAGCAGGCTCATCATACTTGGCGGGGTAAAGGAAATCGGCGCGTAGGCCTGTTCGAAGCGACGGCTGTTGGCAAACCACCGATCGAGATGAGGGGTGGTGGGGCGATGGTAGTTATAAAAACTCATATGGTCGGGCCGCAAGGTATCCACCACGATCAGCACGATATTCGGCCGCTTCACGGGCGCCCGCGGGGGCATGGGCGCGCGGTCTTTTTCCCAAAAAAAGATCCAAGCTCCCGCGGCCACCACAAATAGCAACAAAAATATCCAAAGGCCAGGGTTTCGCGTTTTCATGAAATCTATCCTAACATCATGCAGTCATGACAGCGGTAGCCTCCTCGGAACCGCGCTCTGTTTCAGCGCCCGGGCGGCGGATTTTTGAGTATGCCGTCTCAAGGGGAGTTACCCGCCGATTTTAGCATTCAGGCGGCACGAAACTCCTGTCTCGCGAAGCAAATTGGCCTCATTTATGAAGACCTTGAACCGTGAAATCGGCAGGCCCGCAAGGTCCCGCTCAAAGAGAGCGCCACTCTTCTGTCCGGTACTTTTGTTCGGACGGCTGAATTGCCGGCCTTCCGCTCAATCGAAGGACGACCCATTTTCTGCCAACTCTCCAAACCAGGGAGGCTTGCAGCGGGCCGTGCAGGCGCCTTGCAGAATCACGGCCGGGATACAAGAGCCGCGAAGAGCGGCAGGGGTTGGGATATAAAAATGGCGGGAGCCCTGGCCTGGCCTCCCGCCGATTCGTTTTCATGAGTTTTGGTTCTAATTTCGGTTAAGCCGCCGCGGCCCTTTGACGCCTCAAGAATACCAGCGCGGTACCCATCAGCAGGACCAAAAATACAGCCAAGCCGATTTCACCCAGAGTGGGAATCGTGATCGCGGCATTGTCTTCACCGCTCAGTGAAAACTCCAGGTTGGCCGGGGTGCCGCTGCCGACGCCGCAAAACGCGGTCGTATTCCAGTTGGTGCAACCGGAGCCGAAGCCGTCGCCCGGATTGATCCAAGCGGCAATATTCCCATTGGAGTTCAGGGTCTCCGACCAGAAATGCTGTCCGCTTCCGCCGCCGAAGGACTTGTCTACCTGAAAGCTCATCCAGTAGGTGCCCTCGCCCAAGATAACGGGGGCGGGGAGGTCTACGACAAAGGAGCCCGCGGTATCGGAAGTAGGCGCAATGCTGTTGAAGGAAGTAATCAGTGCGCCAGGCAGTCCGCCCGCGTCATCGTGAAAACCAACGGTAACGCCGGTGGCGACGCCGGAGCCGGTGTACAGACCCACAACGGCCACCTGGTTAATGGTCCATTCCCGGTCCACGGGAACGCTAAAATCGTCGGCGCCCATGCAGTCGTACGCATCGAAAGCGGCCTCAAAGTTTTGGTCGGGAATCGAGTTTCCACCGGGATTGCCCGTTTGGTCGAAAAGGAGCGCCCCCCTAATCAGGTTCGGGCTCGCGATGGTCGGAGCTGAAAGAACCGGTGATCCCGCGCTTCCATCCCCCTCATCTTTTTGCCCAAAAACGGCAAAAGCCACAAAAACTGAAAGCAACACAGCTTTGATCTTCATGCTCATCTCCATAAAAAACGCTTTAATAAATGACCTATTTCCGTGTCTCAATTCATAGAACTGCTTAGGTTTCTTCGCTCCGGAAATATCTCAGATGGGGTTATCTTAAATTGCATTTTTTTGAGTGTCAACCAATTATTAACAGTTTTTTTATGCTTATCTGACTAGTTTTCATGATATTTCCGGCCGCCGAAACTCACGCTCGCCCAAATGGAGCCAAAGCCCGCAATCAACGGACCCATCTCAAGCATAATGGCATTCCGAAGGCTATTAACTCTTCAATAACGGATAATCGATCCATCGGCAATATTAGAACCAACTGATATTATATTAGAGCGGCAATTCACGCCCCAACCCATACTTTTTCTAGAAGGCCGAATTGGTCGCACATTTACTATTTGCGCTTTAGCCGCTTTGATCCGAATCAGCGGGTGGCCGTGGACCCGCGCCAAGGGGGGAACCAAAACCGCAACGCTTGACTAGCGGAAGCCTAAGACGCCCGCGGCAAGCCTGGAGCGAACCGACTCAATTCTCAAATGCGGGGAATATTTCAACCAGCGGGTGAAACCGAGAAGCGTCAATCCTGAAGCGTCAATTCCGAGGCTGAAATGCGATGCCTCTTGAGCAGTTTTTTCATCTGGGCAGAGGTTCGCCGACGCGGGTAACTCTTGCGCTTGTCAACCATTTTCTTCATCCCGCGCACGCCATCCCACAGCGCTCGCAGCAGCACACTCAATAGGGAGAATGCGGAATGCCCTCGTTGAAACGCCGCCGCGGAGCCCCTGCCCCGCAGAATGGAAACCAGGTTCATCAGGTAACGCACCAGGGTATGCCATGGGGAAAACAGAATCCAGGTTCCGGGAAAGGTTTTCGCCATTAGCCAGAGTCGGTTCCGCTCCACGAAATAAGCCTTGCGCCGCGAGAACCTGCCCAGGCTCGCGGATTGCCGGTGCAGGACCTTAGCTGTCGGTTGGTAAAGACAGCGATAGCCCGCCCACTGGGCGCGCATGCCCAATTCGGCATCCTCGCCATAGAGAAAGAAATCCTCGTCTAAAAATCCGATTTCCTCGATCATGGAAGTGCGGTAAAAAGCCGCGCTGCCATCCGGCCAAAGCGCTTCCTCGACCTCATCGTAACGCCCATCGTCGAGCGCTCCGGACGCCCGCCCCCGGTTCAGCCCGTCCAAATAGATCAGATGTCCCACTTTATCGATCCGCTTGGGATCGTCATGGCGTAGCGTTTTGCAGGCCACCATGCCTACTTCCGCGCTCTCGAAAGCGGGCAAGGCGGCCTCGATCCAGCTCGGATCGGCCACCACATCGTTGTTCATCAGCGCCAGGATCTCGCCGCCTACCTCCGCCAAGCCCGCGTTATTGCCGCCGGAAAAACCCTTGTTTTCAGGCAGAAACAAGGTTTTCAAGCGAGACCATCCATAATCGCGAAGCCAGGAAACCGATCCATCCGTGCTGCCGTTATCCACCACGATCACCTCATGGGGCGGATAGGTTTGGGCCCGCAAACTGGCCAAACAATCCTCCAACAAATGGCAACCATTCCAATTGACGATCAGCACGGAAACTTTCAAGGCAAGATCAACCAAACAGCCGCTTTTTCAACAGGAAGAGAATATTTCGAATGCCATCTCGATAGGGGCGCAGCTTGATTTCACCTTTCCGCGCCGAGTACTTGATATGCTCTTCCTTGAATTTGAGGTCCTTGTTCTTGATGACCTCAATTTTGATCTCCTCGGAAAAGGGCATACCGGTGGAGGTCAACTTGATTTTTGAGAGGATGCTCCGCTTGAAGACCCACATCCCCGATTGGCTGTCCTCGATGGGTACGCGGAACAAAAGCGCCATGGTAAAGGATAACAATTTGTTCCCGATCCAGTGCTTGTAGCTCATGGACTCCTGATTGAGAATGGGGAACCGGCAAGCGGAAAGAAAGTCTACCTCGTAATGTAAGAACACGTCGATCAACCGACCCAAATCCGAGATGGGATAGCTGTGGTCGCCGTCAAGGCAACAGATCAAGTCCATTTCCGCGTGAGAAAAACCCCGCATATAAGCCCGACCATACCCCCGCAGGTCTTCCTGGACCACGGTAGCCCCCATCTCCCTGGCCACCGCGGCCGTACGGTCGGTGCTGCCGTTATCCACCACAATGATCTGGTCGATCCAAGTCGGCGCGTCGCCGATAACCTTGCGGATCCCTTCTTCCTCGTCCAGGCAAGGGATTACCACGGTCACGGTTTGATCTTTATACATGAAGCGCTCTCTCCCCTTTTTTCCTCGCGGGGCCAAAAGCATTCTTTTTACCACAGACCTCGTTCGGTTTGGGAAAAAGGAGCCGCCTCCAGCCGAATCTCAACTTTTGGCGGCGATCATTGTCAGCATGGCGCCCTTGCCGCACATCGCGGCGAACCCTTCAACCGGCGTCAGCAAGCTGTTCAGAACCAGGTAAAGAATGCTGGAAAAGGGGCGAGCCTCGGCCAAAATCTGCTGACGGGTAGGCTCGCCTCCGGGGAAAAGCGAGGAGGCGAAGGCGGGCGGCCCATCCCGCAAGGACCAGGTAGAGCGACTCAGGACGCGAAAACCCTGCTCGCACAACAGACGGGTCAGGGAAGCCGGACGGTACATCACCAGATGGCGCGGCATTTCCAGGCCTTTCCAACGCCCGCGCAACAGTCGGTATTGAAGCGAGGCCAGGTTGGGAACGCGCAACAACAGCTTGCCTCCAGGCTTGAGCGAGACTCGACATTTTTGTAAGAACTCTTGAGGGGCGGGCAAATGCTCCAAAAGGTGGAAAAAGCCGATGGCGTCGAGGCTTTCCGGCTCGGGCCGCCAGGATGCCGCATCCCCCTGGCGAACATCCAGACCAAACCGGTCACGGGCAATTTCAACGGCTCGCGAGTCAACCTCCAAACCCTTGGCCCGAAAGCCTTTTTTCTTGATGGCGGCCAGCCAGTCGCCCCGGCCACATCCAAAATCCAGGAAGGCGGCTTCGCCGGGTAGATTCAGCCGGTCGAACCATGTCATCAGGTCCAGCTTCAATACGGCCGCCACATAAAGCGCCTGGCAGCGCTCCAGGAAAGTACTTCCGGAGGACTCTCGCCAATAACCCGCGGGATAAAAGCTGGAGATCGTCTCCGCATCCGGGACGGGCCATTGAAAAAGGCTGTCACAGCCCGAACAGGTGTAAAGATCGGCGCGATAGTCGGTTACCCGGTAAAACAAGTCGCCCGCGCGATAGGCAAACTCCCCAATGCTCCCACACAGGGGGCAGGCCGCGCGTTCGGGCGACGGGGCGTCCATCAGCGCTTCCTCCTCTTTCTCGGATTTTGAGAGCCCGCGCGACCTCGCCGCCCACGGGCGCCGCTTCGCTTTTCCCTTTTCGAACCTACCCGGCCGCCCTTGCCTGTCCGCGGGGTTTGCAGCCTCATGGGCTCCCACCCTTCCAGGCTCAAATCAATTTTTCTTTCAATGAGGTCGACCCGGATCACGCGAGCTTGAACCCGCGCGCCGATACCGAACCGCTGCCCTCCACGCTGGCCCACGAGCGCGCCCAGGCCCGTGTCCAACTCGTATTCGTCATCGCCCAGTTGATCTACATGAACCATGCCCGAGACATATAATTCGTCGAGTCGCACAAAGAAGCCGTAGGCTTTCACCTCGGTGATCAGCCCGTCAAATACCTTGCCGACCTCATTTTGCATATGGCGCAACATTTTGAGCAGGACGAAGGTTTGCTCGGCGCGGGCCGCATCCCGCTCTTTATCGGAAATATGTTGGCAAATAGAGGCTAGCTCCGAATCATCAAAATGCTCGGGGCCCCACTTGGGATGGGCCAAAAGCGCGCTTACCCTGCGGTGGAGCACCAAATCCGCGTACCGCCGGATGGGGCTGGTGAAATGGGCATAATGACGCGAACCAAGACCGAAATGACCACGATTTTCAGGGCTGTACTCGGCCATTTTTAGCGCTTTCAACAATTGAATTTGAATCACCTCGGCGGCGGAGTCTTCTCCAATGGCTTCAATCACTTGGTTAAGCGCCGCGGCTGGCCGCGCCTGAATGTCCTCGCCCACCTCATAACCGCGCGGCCGCAAAAAATCAGCGAAGCTTTCAAGCTTTTCGGGCGCCGGCGCCTCGTGAATTCGGTATGGCGTTCCTATTCCCCGTTCCTCCATAAAGCCGGCCACACACTCGTTGGCCAAACACATGAAGGCTTCGATCAAGCGATTGGCCTCGTTCTGCCTGGCCAGGTGAACGCCTTCCAGGAGGTGATCCGCGCCCAGGCTGATGTCCACCTCAGACAGGTCGAGGGCAAGCCCGCCCGATTCCTGGCGACGCTGAATCATCTTGGCGGAAAGTTTCAGCGCGAGATCAATATCCTCGACCAGATCACCAACGGCCGCGCGCTCACCTTCATCGCGCTCGATTCCAATGGCGAACGCCTGTTTATAGGTCAACCTGTGCCGGCTTTTGATGAGCCCTTTGCAAAGGTCGTAGGATTGCAAACGTCCCTCGGAATCCAACACCACGACCACCGAAAGCGTGTAACGCGGAACCATCGGATTCAGCGAGCAAAGCTCGGTGCTGAGCACCGGCGGCAACATGGGAATGGCTCGGTGGGGAAGATACACGCTGTTTCCCACCTCACGGGCCCACAGGTCCATGGCGCCGCCCTCGGGTACAAATTCCGAAACATCGGCGATATGAATGCCAATCTCGAATAAACCCGAACCCAGCCTTCTGAGGTGAAGGGCGTCGTCAAAATCCCTGGCGGTCTCGCCGTCGATGGTAAAGACATTTTCCTCACGGAAATCTCTCCGCGTTCCCAATTCGAAGGGGTCTTGTGCGGAGAATTTCTCTGCCTCCACGAGAACCTCGGGCGAAAAGGTCTCGGCAATTTGGTTTTCAGCGACTACGATCGCCTCATCAATTTTGGGGTCGGAAATAGGGCCCAGAAACCCGGCAAACCCCCAAGATCCATCGCCACGCCGGCTCCATTGACCAACCATGCCGTCTTCGGCATCCCTGGGAAAACCGGAAAGCCGCTGATCAAAAAAGGTTTGTGCGCCGAAGGAAAAAAATTCGACGCGGTTGCCTTTTCTTTGAAACACTCCCACCACGTTTTTGACGCCGAACGCCTCGATCGCGACGACCTCGGCGGTGATTCGACCATTACGGCCCGTGCTAATTTTTTCGGCCCGAACCCTATCCCCCTGATGGGCGCGCCCTAAGGAGCGGGCGGGGATAAACCAATCGACGCCCCCGGGATTTTCTACAAAGCCATAACCTTGACGGGTAACTGACAAGCGGCCCACCAATTGATTTTTGGACCTTGTTTTTTCGCGTTTCACCTCGCGGGAGAACAACTTACCCCGCGGCACCCAATAAAAGGCGCCCGTCCTCACGACCTCTCCGGCCTTGACCATTTCCGCGAGCACGGATTTCAAATACTGCCGGTCGCCGTTGGGCAAACCCAAGGCCTTGAGGATATTTTTTAACTTGATGGGATCTTCTTTGCTTTTGAGTACCGATTGTACATCTTCTTTTATATTGAACATATTTACTAACTATCATCCTTTATCGTCTTTGCCCAAGCAATACTTTGTCCTTTTCGCGGGCCTGCCCGCGAAACGAGCGGATCCAAGGCCTTGGCGGAGAATGGCCCGCACAACTTGCAAGCCAACCGCAAAGAGGCCGCACAGACCCGTAGCGGGTCGACGGCCTCATTCCAAAAGCGGTATTTGGTTTTTTAAAAAAGGCTGACCTTGGCTTGGTCTCAAGTCTCCGGGATCTTAGGACGGTAGGCGCCGGGTAATTGTGGGTGATGGATTCGTTCCGCCCGCGGGGCGCCCTGCTTGGTGAATTGTTTTTCAGTTGTCGCCTTTATAACGTTTAAAATTTTTGACGCCGGCCTGGCGCGCGTTGCGCTCAAGGCTTTTGAGCTCGTCTTCCTTTTCGGCCTTTTTGTTGCGGAGATCTTCCAGTTGCTTCTCGTAATACTCCATTTGATTGTAGGAGCCCTCCGTGGGGTCGTCCCCGAAGGCGACGTTGTTGGCGGCGGTTTCCACCAACGTTTCGGTTACCTCAATCTGTTTGTCCAGGGAACTCATGTCCTTCATCAACGCATTATAGGCTTCGCCAAATTTCTTGCTCTCCGCCATGGCCTGATCCGGCGTCATCACATCGCCGGTAGGAGCAACAAAGGGAGCCTCGGTATCGGTGGGACGCGGATTGTTGACGCCGTATTTATCCAGCTTTTCATCGCTGAGCGCAACATCCTTTGGAATCACCTCATCGGGCATGCGTTTGGATTCGACATAGGCGGCGATTTCCGCCATGGTCACGTCTTTTTTCACTTCCGGAGGCTTCTTGGCGGCTTCAATGGCCGCCAGCCGCTTGGCTTCTTCTTGCTCGGTTACCAATTTTGACTTTTCCAGATCGACCATTTTCACGGGTAGTTGAGTTAATACGCCGGTTTCCGTTTCGAAAACCACGAATTGCCCTTTCAGTTCGTAGGAGCCTGGCAGGCGCAGTACCTTCCCATTTTTGAGAACCAGCACATCGCCGGCCGCAACTATATACGCCAACATCAACATGCATACGCTCATTTTCAACTTCATCCTGGGCCTCCCAACCCATTATTGTACGCCGAATGAGGCAAAACGCCAAACCATCACTCGGTTACAAATATCACCAAATCCCAACAAACGAGAATGAAATCCGGCTTGCGATAGGGTTCTCGGGGCTCTGCCGCGGCGGAAATCAGATCACAACAGGGAGCCGCGGATATGTCGTCCGAGGCTGAACAGCCGCGCGACCATAAAGCCTGTCATCCCCCACCACAAAAGCACGGGACGATCAAAATATACCGCGGCCCAGGCAAAGGGCAGGAAACCGGCGGCCATGGAAAACATCATGGAGCGGCTCAGCAAGCGGCCCCGCGCGAGGCCGATGAACAAGCCGTCAAAAATATAGGCAAACCCGGAGAAAAGCAATACCAGACAGAGAAACGGCAGGGAATCGGCCGCCCAGTGGACGACCTCGTCATGAGAGGTCAGCAGACCAATGATTTCCGGGCCCAGAAAGAGAAATACAAGGATGAACCCGGCAACCGTGGCCGTATTCCAAACAAGCCCCAGCGCCAGCGCGCGCCGCACGCCGGGCTCATGGCCCTGGCCCGCGTGCTTGCCGGCCAGCGATTCCAGGGCAAAGGCGTAGCCATCGATAAAGAAGGCCGCCGCGGTGAGAAGTCTGAGCAATATGGTGTTGCCGGTCAACACGACCGTGCCGAACCCTGCCGAAAGATTGGTGAACAGGGCGAAGGTTGTAATCAGACAAAAAGTGCGCAACATGATATGACCCTGGAGCTTGAGGAAAATACCCAGGCTGGCGCGATGGGTGAGAAACCCTCTGTGAAAGCGGGGGTGCCCGCGCCAATGACGCCACACCAAACCCAGGCCCACGAGAAAGGCGCCCCACTCCGCGATCATGGTGGCCAGGCCCGCGCCGCGCGCGCCCCAGCCAAACTCGAAAATAAACAACCAGTCCAACAGGATGTTCAGCCCGTTGAGAACTGCCGCATATACCAAGCAGGCGCGTGGGTGATGGCGGCCCATCAACCAACCCACGATCACGAAACCGCCCAGGGTCGCGGGCGCGCCCCAAATGCGGGCGAAGAAATATTGCTCGCCGGCGGCCTCCACCACGGCATCTCCCCTCAGCAAGGCAAAACCGAGGCTCCCGATACCCGCTTGGGCGAGCACCATCACAATTCCCAGTAGCATCGCCAGGCCAAAGG
This sequence comes from Acanthopleuribacteraceae bacterium, assembly GCA_041940685.1. GTDB lineage: Bacteria > Acidobacteriota > Holophagae > Acanthopleuribacterales > Acanthopleuribacteraceae > JBGTRP01. Next base: position 1,822 of record JBGTRP010000111.1, on the reverse strand, counting down.
AGCGGAAAAAAACGGCCGCGGAAGCCTCCCAATCGCCCGCGCCGAGGGCCTTCGCGGTCAGTCCGGTCGTGCCCATGCGCAAAAAGCCAAGCGTCCAGTAGGCGTAATCAAAAATAATCCCGCTGAGCGCAACGCCGGCCAAAGGCGCGATTTCCGGTAGGTTCCCCAGCAGCGCCAAATCGACCATTCCCGCCAAGGGCACCGTGAGGTTGGCCAATAAGTTGGGAATGGCCAGCCGCAAAAAATCCCGCCGCGTGGGCGGGGATGGTGTTGTCATTCTGTGCGCGGGTTACACACCGGGTAATTCTTCTGCGAGCTCCAATGAGGAGGCAACCTCTTGGGAGAGCCAGCCGCGCTGATTCCAACTAATCAGCCTGTAGGGTCCGCTGGGGTACATGCGTTCGAAACGACCGAACGCGCCGTGGTCCAGATGAAAGCGGTGCGCGGCCTCAAGCGGCAGATCCAGCACCGCGCAACAAAGAGCCTGCATTACCGATTCCTGCAGCACGAGGGCAAAGGTCTCGTGGTTTTCCCCTTCATTTACAATTCTGGCGAGATCGGGGTAGGCGCGAGCGTAAATTTCCCGAGTCGATTCGCCGCCCGGCGCGCGAAAATCCGGATCCGCCATCCAACTTTGGTAGCGCGGGCCATCACATTGTTGAATGATTTCCTTTTCTCTCGTATCCCAATCGCCCATATCCGCTCCATGAAAACCGGCAATCGGATGCGGCGAAATTTCGGCGATATCCTCGATGATCATGGCGGTCGCGATCGCGCGCTTCAAGGGGCTCACGCCCAGAAAAGAAATGGGAAACTGGGCCAGGGCCTGCGCCAAACCCTTGGCTTGCAGTCGGCCAATGTCGGAGAGGTCGGCATCGTGACGTCCCAGCACGGCATCGCGGAGATAAAAATCGGTTTCCCCGGGTCGAATAAAAAGTAATCTGGGCATTCCCTACTCCTCGACTGCTGATTTTGGGAAGGATTCCGGTTAACGGCCCATGGAACATTTGCCACCGGGGGCGGAAAGCAAGGAGCCGATTCCTTAGCGCGGCTACCGCTCTTTTTGGGTTCATGTCTAGTATATACCACGAACCACACCGGAATCGGACAACCTTCCTCCTTATTCTAAACCTATACGCAAAAAGGGGGGTGAATACTTCTTGTAAAATTCTGCTCCTGGTCCTCAAGGTCATCGGCGGCTCCGGTTGACCCCCGATTCCGGCGGCGGCTATAATTTGCCGCCTCGACCGGAATAATCGCCCGAGAATCGGGCCTCATCCGCCGACAGGGTTTGCCTTGGAGAATACTCAAATGTCAAAAGTTCGCGTGCGCATCGCCCCCTCCCCTACAGGAACGCCCCATGTAGGAACCGCCTACATCGCGCTGTTTAATTATTGTTTCGCCAAATCACAAGGCGGTGAATTCCTGCTTCGAATCGAGGATACCGATCAAGCCCGCTCCGAGAATAAATACGAAAAGCTGATCCTCGACGCCTTGCGCTGGGTAGGGCTGAGTTGGGATGAGGGGCCGGATGTGGGAGGTCCCCATGGACCCTACCGCCAGAGCGAACGCACCGCGCATTACCGTGAACACGCGGCCCTCTTGCTGAACAAGGGACATGCGTTCAAGTGTTTCTGCACGCCGGAGCGTCTGGAGCAATTGCGCCGCGAACAAATGGCGGCCAAGCAGGACCTCGGTTACGACGGTCAATGCCAGCGCCTTTCCGCCTCCGAGATCGCGGATCTGGAAGCCGCCGGCGCCGCTCATACCGTCCGCCTCAAGATTCCCGAGGCCGGAACCTGCCGCGTCGAGGACCCCCTGC
>JBGTRP010000110.1:0-13050 GCA_041940685.1 Acanthopleuribacteraceae bacterium | reverse complement strand
CTGGTTTTTCTCAGCAGGCTTTCGAGTCTTTGCTCAAATGCATCCTGGGTTTTTTGATTGTTGATCAAGGCATCCAGCAGGCTCTCCATGCCGGTGAGGTTCTGATCGCCGGGATTCCCCGACAGGAGCCCGCTGAGCGTGTCGCGCGCCGCGGAGAAGTTGCCCTCCCCGATTTGGCTCCAAATTTCGCTCAAGTCCGGCGGCCTGGGTTGCTGAAAAAACGCGTTGAAATTGGCGATAATATTCTCACAGGCCTCCAGGCTGAAGGCCACATTCTTGTCCGCGTCCTCCTGGTGCTGCCTCGCAAGGGCGATGTTTCGGCGCGCCCGGTCGAGATCGCGGCTCCAGAGATAGGCTTGGGCCAGATGGTGGTAGGGATAGTATTGAATGAATTGTACGCCATAGGTCTTTTTCTGCTTTTTGGAGATGGGGTCTTGGTCCACCGCCGCCTCCAAATGGCGGATTGCCGCGGCGTAGTCCTTGCGCTCTAACGCGTCCGTGCCTTCCTTGTAGTGGACGTAAAAGGGCTCCTGGTTTTGTGGGAGGATCAATAATGCCAAACAAATCAACATGGAAGCCTCTTAGAAGCGGTAGAGAAAGGAACTGACCAGCCAGCGGAACCGCTCCGAGTCCACCAGCGCCAAGTCCAGTTGGATTTTGTTGCTTCTCACATAACCGATTCCGACGGTTCGGCCGATTTCGCCGCTCCTACTGCCCGTGTTGAAGACAAAATCCTGGATGTCGAAGATGCGGATGTCTTCCTCGCCGTTGGGCACTCCCTCGAAGCGCGTCTTGTGGTCGTTGTCGGAAAAGGCGCCCGCTCGGAACGCGAAGATGTTTTTGCCTCTCGGCAGCAGGTATTCGATTCCCATGTGGAATTCGGGATGGTTGCTGTTGCGGTAATCCCCTTTTTGAAATTGGAAGAGATCCTGGCCGCGGCCCACGTCGACCGCGGAAAGAATGGAAAAATTCTCGCCGGTCAACTGTTTGTACTGCACCCAATCGCCCTCCAGCACGAGGGTCCAGAAGTCGTTGGGCTGGTAGGCCAGGCCGATTTGGTAGGAATCGGGGACCTTGAAACTCACCGGCAGCGCCGTTTCCTCCGGAAAGGCCTTGGTGATGATGGTTTCCTTATAGAGAAAGCGGGGCTGGCGCTTCAGCGACAGCGCGAGCTTGAGCCTGGGGTGAATTTGGTACAGCGAGCCCAGCACATAGGTGGGTTTGAGGCTGTCATGGCGCGCCTCGCTACGGACGGTATCGGCAAAGGGGAAATCATCGGAAGAGAGGAAGGTGCGGTAGCGATAGTCCACGTTGAGCCTGGACAGGCCCAGGGAAACGCCCAGGGACCATTTGCCGAACTTGCGCGAAATGCTGAGGCCATGGGAGTCGATGGCGATTTGGCGCACCGCGTGCTGGTTGATGTAGGTGAAGGTATAGAAATCGTCATCGTCATTGCGCTCCCAGAAGCTGGTTTCATCCACCTCGGGACGCTGGTAGTCCAGGTGATTGACGAAGAAAATGCTGAAATTGTACTGGCCGCGCGAGTAGCTGAAGGATGAAAAGGTTGCGCTCTCCAGGTCGGTGGTCGTGTTTTGCGTCATTCCATCGAGGAGCGAGAAACGCGCATTGTCGGTCAGGGCGTCGAAGCGCGCGTGCGTGCGGCGGAACTCCACCGAGAACTCCGGCGCTTCCAGGATGGAGAGACCGGCCGGGTTGTTGTAGGCAGCGGTCGCCTCATCGGACAAACCCACGAACGCGCGCCCCATGGCGTTTGCGCGGGCGCCCGGTGTGGAGAAATCGAATTGAAACTCGCGAAAGATGGTTTCATCGGTTTGCGCCCCTAAGGGAATCCAACCGAAAATAATGAGGAAAAAGCAGCCCGTCGCTTTCATAGCCGGATCATAGCACCGTTTCCCTACAAGCAAAACAGCCATTTTGTCTCTGCCTAAAAGACAGTGGTGTGACGAGCGGGTCTCGACTCAAAAATCAATTATAAGTATCTGATTTGAAATAGGTTGCACGGTGTTTTTTGTTGGCATGCATCCTGCTTCAACGATGGTTGCCCACTGATTTGGGTATTCATGCATGCAAGATGTCTCTCGACATATCGTGTTCACCGGATTTTGAGGGTAAAAATTGTTCCCAGAAATGAAGTGGAGGATATACATAACATGAATCTGAAAAGAATCTGCTTACTAGCGTTATTCGCCGCGGGTAGCATGGTGTTTGCGACGGTTGATTTCCGTACCACCATCCGCGACGTCTACGTCGATGGTACCTGTGAGGAAACGGGGATCATCACCTTTTCGGTAAACGGTGATGACTTTCCGACCGCCAGTACTTCGACTCCTGTTTACATCCGCTTGAGATTGGACCATGCCGCCAAGCTTTGCAAAACCTTGGTGTGGACGCGTGAAGGGGTGAACGGTAACCCCGATCCCGTGACCATTCTTCCGATCTTCCTGCCAATCAGCTTCGAGGAAAACATCGTAGGCGATACCATTGCCGCTCTGCGCGAAACGATTTCGATCGTTCGTTGGAAGCGCGGTGAGCCGGAAATTTGGCTGAAAGTCCAAACTCCGACTGACACCTGGGTTGCCGCCGGTGGCATCGATCTGGGTCCGCCCACCAACACCCGTCGTGTCAGATGGACCATTGGTGTAACGGCTCGTACCAGTTGGGAAGCCAACAACCCGCAGTTCCTGGTGGGTGAGGCCAACCTGCCCTCCGCAACGAGGGACCCGGTTGCTCCCGATATGACCACCGCTGTTTCCACCCTGATTTGCGTGGATCTCACCTCTTCCAACCTGGAGCCTCTGCCCGAACCGGCCGAGCTGTCGATTCTGAACTTCGACCCCGTATCGTTCGATTGGACGACCACGGGCGTTGACGGTCCGGACGCCGCTTCTACGCCGGCTGGCATCTTCCTGGGTCCCCAGGTACAAACCTCCTACTCCGTGGATACGCGGATCGCACGTGGTTACGACTTCATCTGCGTGGGCACCATGCCTGATAAAGTCGATCCCTTCGTGGTTGCGCCTCTCTGCTTGACCATCGGCTCCGGCCAGTTCGGTCAAGACGACGGCCTGGTCTGCATCACCAACACCAAGCGCGTACGCATCAACTGCGGCAGCTCTTGGGGCTTCCACCGCTTCTCGGTTGTCCACCTGGAAACCGAAGTCGGTTCGTCCTATGGCTTCCTGGTTGACGTGGACGACGATGGCGATCCCATCGACGCCAGCGACGTTGAGCCCAGCCTGCCTCCCAACCTGTTCTTCCTGTTGGATGGCGCGCTGTCCTTGAGCATCGCTAGCTCTTCGGCATACGGTTCGCAGCTCTTCACCGTGGGTGACGGAATCTTCCTGACCCGTGACGCTGAAGTGCAGTACACCGGTGTCGGCGTTCAAGGCACGATCGAGTTCATCATCACCGCCACGGTCTGCATGTGGTACCAAGAAGATCCCACGGATGTTCTGCTGGACACCACGATCTTTGCCAGCAACCGCGACGGCGTTCTGGACGCGCCTCCGTTCGACGGTCTGGATCAGGTTCGCTTCTGCGATCCCTCCCTGCGACTGGCTTACCAGTTCGTATGGAACTTCGGCAGATTTGTCGAGTGCCGTTCGATCAGTTGCGCACGCATCTTCTTCCAGTACGTGCCCAAGGTCTTCGACACCGACTTCTTTGCCGGTCTGGCAATCGTGAACCAAGGCGCTGGCGATCTCACCAGTGTTGAGGGCTTCATCTACGAGGCGGATGGTTCTTCCTGGGATGTGGACTTCGGTCCGCTGCCGCTGCGGAACCAAAGAACCTACCTCTACGGTGACAACGATGGCGTGGTTGGCTTCGAAGACGTGACCGACGGTCCTGGCGGCCCGGTTATCGTTCCCGTATCCAACGACGGTGACCTCGTACTTGGTGACCACCGTGCTTCCATGTTCGTCGTCGGCTGCATTGAGCTGTTCGACAGCCTGGGCGCCAGTGGCGCGGATATCGATGGCTACCTGCTCATCGGTGCCGGCGACTTTGTCACCGGTGCATACTCCGCACGTAACTTCGAAATCAGCCGTTACGATCGTGATCCCGATCAAGACGGTGACCTGCCTGTCCAATTCGACAAGCGGGGCGCTCCGAAGTTCCGCACCATCACCGTTCAGGACGTGATGAACAACTCCCTCCTGGGACCTCGTCGCTAATCCTGACGAACTGAAACTGTAACGAAAAGGGTCCCGGCGCCTCGGCGTCGGGGCCCTTTTTCCCTATTGGGGACCCTTATCTAACCAACTCGGATCTCCCCGGCTTTTCGGTTTGGGCGATCCGGCGCACCGCGTTTATCTTTGACCGAGACCGGGTAGCACGCTTCTTGCTCCTATTTCCGATTCAGGGGCGGACCCGATTTTCAATTACCGTGGAAATAAACCATCCGCTTCCGCCTGTTTTTCTGATTGTGTTCGAGCTTTTCCAAGAGGTGTCCCCGTCATGAAGAAGATGGTCGTTTTCCTGTCGTTTTTTGTCTTTGCCTGGCATGTGATCGGTCAGGGACAGCTCCAGGATGGGTATTTCGAAGCCGAGAAAATTCCCTGGAACGGGTATTTTTTGCCGACCACCAAGGATCAACTGGTCAACGGGGAGGAGTACCGCGCCTATCCCGGACCGCTGCCCAAGTTTTTTCATGTCATGGGCTGGGATCCAGCGCATCCCGGAATCGATACCGAGCTGTTGGTTCACGTGGACCGCGATGGTCCCAATTGGTTTGGCGTCTGTAACGGCTGGGCCGTGGCTTCCATTAAGTTTGACGAACCCCAAGGTCTCGTGGCCAGGGGCGTAAAGTTTTTCCCCGGTGACGTCAAGGCCATTCTCACAAGCATTCACAAGGCCAATCAGGATAACAGTTTTGGTTTTGAGGACGCCGAATTGGGCGGACTATCCGCGGAGTCCTTTGATCAAGTCCTGGCGACGAGACTAGGGCAGGGCGACGCCGTCATTTTTGACGAGGACTACTCCGATGAGGTGTGGAATTTCCCCGTGGCCGCCTATGAACGGAGCAGCACCACCGACGGTCCATGGACCTATGTCACTTCCACCGTGTACTACGCGGCAATCGTGCCCATGACCGAGAGCGACAAAACGGGCTTGCCGCTTTTCAATCCGGTTGACTATTTCTACCGCTACAAGACAGACACCCGCAAGGAATACGAATGGTTAGGGGAATCCGTGGTCAACCATCCCGGCAGGGCCTGGGTTGGGTTGCGACCCTATCACCAGGGCGCCTGGATTCTACTCAGCAATCACTTTTTCAACCTAGAAAACTACCAGCGCCTGGTCGAGTTGAGTCAAGCCCCGGATCACAAGAGCGATATTTACGAGCCCAACCAGGGCATGGAGAGCGCAACCCCCCTCAAGAGTGAGATGATCCTGGCCAGTCTCTTGCCGGGAGACAGCGACTTTTTTGAGCTCAAAATGAGTGGGGGCGAAGCCTTCAATCTGAGCATAGAAGTCTACGACGGCGATCCGATCGATCTCACGATTCGGGATTCCGGCGGCGCGCCCGTCTTCCAGCGGGCCGCGATCACCGCATTTTCGCTGCAGGAGTTCTTGGCGAGCGCGCCCGCTAAATCGACTTATTACCTTGAATTTTCACCCGCCGAGGCCGGCGATGGGGAGTCCTACTATAAACTTTTGTTCCCCGGTTCAGCGGGCTCCTTTCACGTGATTTCCCGGGCGGCGGCCGAACTCGAGCAATACGAGTTGTTGGCGGTCAATACGCGCGATTCTACCAACATCCTCGGCGGGGGCGGCATGGAAACCGCGCTGGAGTTGGCGGCCTATGGAAGCCACGCGCCTGCGGCGCTCGAGGGCGGGGAAACCTACCGCGCTTCCGAACGGACCGTATGGGTGGAGACCGCCTCTCAGAATGGCGATATCGTAAAAAAATACCACCGCGACCATCCACTCGCGCTTTATGCAGTGCCCCACCTCACCTTCAAGAACGGCTGGGATACGGCTCTCGACCTCTACGCGCAGGACCCGAGCGTCCCGGTTTGGCTGGATGTTTACGGCAGGAATGGGGGTCTGATCGAGCGGGTGGGGCTGTCTTTTCCCAGTGGAAACCGCATCCAGGGTTCCCTCGCCAATATCTTGAACTCGCAAAGCCGTCAGAATGGCGCCTGGTTTCGTCTGGAGACCGATCCCGCCAATCAATTGAACGGCGTGGTTTCCTATGTGAACGGTGCGGGCGCCGCCATTAAAATCGATATCGAGGGGCGTCCGCGAATTGGAGAGCTCATCGTCTTCGACCTCAAATCCTTTCGCTCGGGATCTACCGGCATCGCGCTTGTAAATACCTCGGAGTTGGAAAACGAGATTCTCTACAGCCTCGAGGACAAAAACGGTACGGTCTGGGGCGAGGGCGGCATTTCCCTGGCGCCTGGCGGGAAGTGGCTGACTACCGTGGCGGCTCTGAGCGAGGCGGGTCTTCATGAAGAAATGACTCTTTACCTTCACGCCCAATTTAAGGTGGAGGGGCTGGTCATCCAACATCAACGATCCCCTCACCGCTTTTATGGCCACCGTATGTTGAGCAAGGAGCTGGACCAGTTGGATGAATCCCTGATCGCATTGCCGCGCAACCGGACCCTGAGCTCTTTTGTGTTCGCCAACTACAATACCCAAAATATTCACGTGTTGTTCGAGGGCTTTGCCGCGGATGGCAGCCTCCAGGGACGGTTTAATATCGAAATCGGCAACGCGTTGAAGTTTCAAGAGGTGAGATGGGCGCCTTTGACCCAAATCCTGGAAAATGGGGTGGGTATCAAGGACCTCGACGCCATCACCCATTTTCGGCTGACTTCCAAGCAACCCGTTTATATGTTTGAATTGATCGGGCAAGCGGGATCGGCTACACCCATGGCGGTTCATCTGCCGTTGCTTTACGATAACCCGTAAGGCGCAACCACCATTTTTAACCACATGGAAAGGTGAAGGAAAATGATCAAACGATTGCTCTTGTGTATGGCGCCCCTGGTGCTGTTGGCAGCCTGCACGGGAACCGGCGGGGACCAACCCGTTGGACAGGACGACCAAAAAGCGGCCAGTTCCCAAAAGCAGGCGGAAAAGGCGAAAACCAAGCAAGACAAAACGCCCGAGGGCGACTTTAAAATCACCCTCGTGGACAAAGAGACCGGAGAGCGCGTGGAGGCCGAGGCGGAAATCGTCGTGGAAGAAGGTGAAAAATTCGTGTTCTATCCCGCCAAGGACAGCGCCGCGGCTAACTTTGAAGGGCTAACCATCGTGGACGCGAAGGGCGAGAAAGCGGAAATCCCCCTTGGCAAGGTCACCATTCTCGAATATTGGTCTCCCGACGCCATGGCCCGCAATCAGTACTGGAATCAAATGCGCGAATTGGAGCGGGAGCACCAGGGCAGCGATGCGATTCAATTTGTATCTATTCACTATGACACCGCTGTGCGGGGTGAGGCCCAAATTGCGGCTGCCAGTAACTTTCTCCAAAATTACTCGCAACCGGCCCACCTGCTCTACGATTTTGACGATGGTTTCCGCGATAGATTCTACATGCCGGGGCCGGTATCCTATTACCTGGTCGACCACCGCGGTCAGTTGGTTCAAGCCGGTCGGGCCGATTCACCGGAAACCCAAAAGGTTTTCGATGGCATAAGAGATGCTCTCTTACATCAGGATGCCGCGAAGAACGGTTCGATTCGCATCGAACAGGTCAAAGAATAAAGCGCGGAAAAATATAGAACGGCAGCGGCATAGCGGGTATTTCAAGCCCGAGCCGAAGCCTGTTTACGAATAAGGATCAAGTATGAATGAGTGGATCAAACCCGCCATGCTGGCGGTTTTGCTTTTAGGAGTATGCCTGTTTGGCATGGCTCAGGCCGATATGAACCAACCCATGAGCTATCCCGAATTTGAGGAACTGAAGACGAGGGCCGGCGAAGTGTATCGAGAACTGTTCTCCCGCGGTCCAAATGCGGATTTGTATGGAGAGCTGGGACGCATCTATTTTGAAGATGAGCACCCCAATCAGGCCAAGTTCTATTACGAGTTGGGCGTTTCCCTGCGGCCCGATGACGCCGAACTGCGCAAGGGCTTGGAGGAGGCGCAACTGCGCCTGGATTACCTGGCCTCTCAGTTTGCCAAATACAGCGAAAAAGCCAATGTGGAAAATGATCCCAAGGGTTTTGGCAGTATGGCCGCCATCAAATTCCACCAGGGCTTTCACAAGGAAGCCATCGAAATCATCAAGAATGGCGTCACCTTGTACGGGGAAGATCAGCGCTTTGCGCCCTTGGTCAGCGCCTTTCAAAAGGATATTCAAGCTCAGAATGAGACCATGGCCGCTCTCAATGAGGAATTCAAAGCGATCCAGCCTCGGAAGGATGTGCAAAAATCACTGGATATCGTGGGTCAAATGGCCTTCGTGAGCTTGGGTAACCCCAAGTTGATGTTGTTTTTAGATGGGCTGAAGAAGGTGTATCCCGGATCGGTGAATGAGGAGTCCTATCACCTCTTTCATGAATTTACCAAAACCTATCCGAACTGAGTCATGTTGGGAGAAAAAATGAAACGCTCGATCCTGATCACGCCCCTGATTATACTTTTCAGCAGCATGCTGGCCGCCCTGGCTTCTACCCCGGGGGAAACGGCTCCCCAGGAAGGGAGCGCTCCTCAAATCGAGATTATCGAGGATGCCCCCTCCGCCGCGCATAAGGACGCCCTTTTGAAGGCGGTTGGGGCCTTCTGGGAAGCCAAGATCATGGGCGACCTGATGAGCGCATATGGCATGTATCTGCCCGAATATAAAGAAGCCGTTTCTTTTCAAAGCTTTCAAAATCAGAAACGCGCGATCGTGCATGAGTTCACCATTGGCTCGGCCACCTTTTGGAAAGACTCCTGCGCGTTGGTTCGGCTACGGCTGCATTTGAAAACCGAGGTCATGGAGATCAAGAGCGCGCCCGCCGTGCAACAGTGGGTGCTTCAGGACGGAAAATGGCTGCTGTTCGAGAATCCCTCCAAAAACAGCATGTTTGCCAGGAAGGGACGAGGGCTGACCTCGCCTTGCGAGCCCATCCCCAAACGCAAGAGGCCGACTCCTGCCGGGGCGAAAAACAAAGAGAATTAAACCTAGCGGGATGCGAGGGGGCGCCTCGCCGGGGGCGCCTAGTCGGCGGCTCCCAGCCGGGCAAGGCGAACCGAAAAGGGCTTGCCCGCATCCCGCTGCACCAAGCCGCTAGCCCCAGGTTGAGTTTGCTCTGCCCTCGCTTGCCGCTTGTTTTTGTGGCTTGCAACTGCCGCCTTGGCGTTCCGACTACTTGACACAATGGTAAAGATTTTTAACGCCAAGGCGGCCAGACAGGCCTTTCGGTTCGGCGAATGCAGGCCCTCGCCGTTGAACTCCGGTTTCCGAGATTAGAGTTTCAAGCGGTTTGAAATCTGGCGCAAAGGGAGCCGGTAAGGTTTTCCCCTGGTAGTCAAGGCAAATGTGGTTGAAGGCTGCTTGACGCGCCTTTCGAGAGGTCCTGGTTTGGAGCCGTTCCGGCTGGCGCTAGGGCCCGGTTCAACGCTTCGCGCGCCCCCTATCATCCCTCGCGGGAGGGTGAAGTCGACCGCTATAGATAGTGAAATATGACTTCGATTTGGCGTCCTTTTTATAGTGTAAAGCCTTGGCTATCTTCCAAGGATGGAATCACAAACTACTTTTGATCCCTTGGTTTTTATGTTACATTCATAATGTTTCCTTTTTATTCATTGGTGCAATAAATAAAAGGATGCGGGTAGCTTGTCACCAAATGCAAAGACCCTTTAGAAAACCGGTGTCCTGATCGTTAAAAGGCAACTCGGCAGCGAACGGGAACCACCTCATCCATGCGCTTTATGTGCCAAAACCGGCTACAGCCAAGGCCTTTCACACCACTCGACCGGGTATGAGGCGGATGGCATTCAACTTGCTACCCAGCCTCTTGTGGTGGACGAATATCCGCAATTTTTGCTACATAACATTTTGTATTGACCGTGAAGCGAGGGGATACGTGTTTAAAAATAATGTGGGGCTGTCTTGTGTCATTGTCTTTTTGCTGCTGATTTTTGGAGGAGTCGCCAAGGGACAATTAAACGTCCAGAGTAGACTTTCCGCTGAAAATAACTTCCGCATCGTGGATCAAACCCTAGAGGTGACCTTTCGGGTGATCAACAACACGGGTGCGGCGCTGACGAACGTGGTTCCCACGCTCATTCCACCCGACTGCACCGACGGCAGCGGAAACCCGCTTTTTAACACCACCTTTAAGAGCGCCAATATATCCAGCTCGATCACGAGTCCGGTCATCGCCAGTTGGCCCAATGGGGAAACCAGGGATTTAACCTTTTTTGTTCACCTGTTTCACAGCAGCCAATACTGCGACAGTTTTTCCTCCGTGTGCAGCGGTCCGCTCGATTTTCGCCTGGAGTACACCTACCAAGGCCAGGGGACCCCTCAGGTGGCGCAGGATAGCACCAATGCGCTCGGCTTCGATGATCCCCCCGCGGACGGGTTTACCGTGGTGGACGTTCATTCCAGGACGCCTTCCACCTCTTGTTGCAGCCATGCTTCGGCCTCCTTTACGATTCCTACGCAGGCTCAATCCTTCGTAAATTCTCCCGAGACCCGGGTTCTACTAGGCGTCGATTGGAACCTCCACATCAACCCGCCGTCTCCACCGTTGAGCTTTGCCAGCGGGATTGGAGAATTCAACTATCCCCTCAACGGCACGGCCTTCTACCCTTTGCGAAGCCGTGTTTTGGGTGGTCAGGTGAGTATGATTGCGCAGGGGGTCAGTATTTTCGACCAGAATGGGGAACCCTTCCAATTGGGTCCTCTGGGTGGGACCGGTTCCCTGGGGAATGTGAATTGCGGCCTTGAATCCTGGAATTTTTTCGATATTACCGATCAACCCGTAAGTGGCGGGACTGTCAAACAGGTGCTGGGCTCGGTCAGCGGCAATTCCCAGATCGGCTGCCTCCTTTCCAGTACGCAGGTCAATTTTAGAGAGGCCGGCATCTTTTTGGCGGTTGAAGGCGGTTGCGGCGAATCTCAAGCTTTTGGCCCGCCTCCAGCGGCCGGCGATTTCAGAATAGGGGATTTTCATATCATCTCCAGCGGCCAGGCCCTGGTGCGGGCGTTTGTTCCCACCGCGTGGGCCAATGGCGCTGGCACCGAGCTCAACGGCAATTACACGCTTGAGTGGTTCGTGCGCGGGGATGGCGCTTACACCAAGGCCAGCAAGGCGGGTGGCGGGGCCACGGACCCTCGCGTGTTGACCGAAACCATCAATTTACCGGGCCTGAGCCTGCCTTCCGACTTTGCCATCGAAGCGCGGGTGACTCATGTGAGCACGGGTGCCGTGGTTTCGGTTGTTTCCGCCAAGCACGATCTGGCCTACAGTGGCCTGGGTAGCGGCTTCTTTCTCAATGCCGAGGAAACCCCCGATCAGTTCTTGGACCCCGGCGAATCCCTGGTGGTGCCCCTGAGCCTGCAAAATAATATCGGCCGCGTCGCCAACAACCTGACGGTGACCCTGGAAGTCCTTGGCCCCGCGGGGGCGACCTTTGGTTTTGATTCCGAGGCTCTCACGGAGAGCTTTGCCGGGCTGACCTCCGATATCGTTTATTTCAACGACCTCGGCATCGGAGCCGATCTCGATCTCAATTTGCATTACCAACTGCTCGAGATGACCCAAGGCTGCGAGGATATCGACCTTTCCCTCAAGGTCGGTTATCAGGATAGTGGGCTGAACAGCAGCTATCGTTACTTTTTTACGGTTCCGGGAAACTGCCAGCTTGAGCCCGATACGGTGGGCATTAACCTCAACGATTGGACTCCCTCCGACTGTTTTGGCAACCCCAACCCCTGTCAGGACTCCAACTGCACGCAGTTCTCCTGTATTTCCACGACCAATGGCTGGGCCTACACGGGCGGGAATTGGTCCGGTCTCACGGATACGCCCTTTCTGTTTTACACCTTGGAGGGTCCGGCTTTTCCCGTGGGCTCCAACCCCAGTATCCACATGCGTCATATCGCGGATTTCCTGTTGTTGACCGCGGGGGGAATCCTGGAGTTTCGAACCAGGAACAGTGGCGGCGCCTGGAGCTTGTGGCAGGATCTAATCGAACCCATCGAGAATGCTCAAGGGGTTGACCTCTACAATACGAGGCTATACGGAAGCGCCTTCTTTCTGCCCGGCACGGATAAAATGATCAGCGACCGCCATGTTTTCATGGACATGGACCAGGTTCAAGAATGGACCTATGATGTGCCGCCTGGCCTGTTCAATCAGGATGAGGTCATGTTCCGGTTCTTGTTTCAACAACCCAACCTAAATGGCTCGTCGGCGGGAACCTGGACCATCGAAGCCTTCGATTACTCCTCGGACTTCCCGGTTGCCGATAACTTGTTCGGCGTTCCCAGCGGTTTGTCCTTCTCCTCCTGCCTACCGACGATCACCATCACGCCCGGGGTACCGGGTAATTACCAATATGACTGGTTTGACTCGCTGCAGGACCTGATTGACGGAACGCCCGATTTCGTATCTTTCGACGGCGTCTGGATCGGTTATCCCCTGCCTGCCGAGGACGAGACCTACTATGTGCGCATCACCGATACCGACAGCATGACCTCGCGGGTGTACTCCTTTACCGTCATCGCGGAAAACGATGTTCCCTCCTTTTTCGTGGTGGTGGAAGCCTGGTACGATCCCAATTTCCCGGCCTCAGCCGATATCAACATGGACGGCGAGGTGGACGTGCTTGATATCGCGGAGCAGGTGATTTTGAACCAGTGTGAATAAGCTGGACAGACGCTCCTAAGCTTCGCAACCCAGCTCGTAAAACAAGCCGACTGCCCCTGTAGGAGGTCGGCTTTTTTGTTGTTCCCGCTCGCAAGAGAGGCGCGGGCTCCAGCCAAGTTGCGGATCCGCAAATCTAGCCGCCTGGATTTCTATTGGCCAACCCCGCTTGGATGAGGGTAAGATGAAGGCGAGAAATCCTACGGTG
>JBGTRP010000109.1:0-13051 GCA_041940685.1 Acanthopleuribacteraceae bacterium | reverse complement strand
CCGCCTACAGGCCGACCCTTATTCCAAGGAGAGGTCCCCTCCCCTTAAAACGCGCCGCCGGACATTCGTATCGGGAAAACCCCGGCGCCCATGACCAAATGATGCGGCGCATGAGCCAGTTCCTCAAGCCGCGAATCCGCAAACCCATGTACCTCTAATGGCCAGCCCAACCGAAGCGGGCGGCCGCGAAGGCGTCCGTTCCGCTCTCGGAGGATTGGCGGGGAAGCGGCTTTCGGGCATCTCTTGAACCAAAATCTCAATAGCCCGAATCTGGCGGGCTTCGACTCCCGCCAGCATCCGGCCACTCGAAGCTTTCTCCAATGAATCGGAACCCTTGGATTCCAAGCGAGTAACGGGCGTCGATTCCCGTCCGGGCCAAATCTTTTTCCTCTACCCGCGGCAAATACATTACAATAACCTGCTTTTGCGAGCGTGTGTAGGCGGGGGTTGCGGCGGCTCCATGGAGAGCGGCCAAAGGAGTATCAGCATGAAATTATTGCAAACGATTCTGGATGCACAGGGCGGCGATGCGGTTCGTCAGTTGGCCCAAAGCTTCAACCTACAGGAAGATCAAGCCAAGGGCGCGCTCGGTCAACTTTTACCCGCGTTGACCTCTGGCCTCGGCAAGAATATGAAGAGCCAGCGCGGGTTGGACAGCCTGCTGGGAGCGCTCAGCAAGGGCAACCACCAGCGGTACCTGGAAGAGCCTCGCCAGTTGGCCGATAACTCGGTGCGCGAGGAGGGCAACGCGATTTTGGGCCATATCCTAGGCAGCAAGAACGTGAGCCGCCGGGTCGCCAGCCGAGCGGCCTCCAAAACGGGTCTGGACAGTGGTTTGCTGAAGAAGATGCTGCCCGTGGTGGCGACCATGGCCATGGGCGCGCTCAGCCAGCAGTCTAAAAAGTCGGGTATTGCGCGCGGTAAAAACCAGGCGGAGGCGGGCGGCATCTTGAGCTCTTTACTGGATGCCGATTACGACGGATCCGTGGTGGACGACCTCATGGGGTTTGCCAAAAAACTGTTTTAGGCTTCCGTTCGGGAGAGCCTAACGCGGTTTTCAGCTTTTCGGGTAGGGATCTACCTGAGCGCGGAAAAACGCGGGGTCCCTGGCGAAGGTCTGCCTGCTGACAATCGAACCGGCGTCCAGGGCGTGGTCCAGCGCCAGGATGCCGTCCAGATGGTCCAATTCGTGTTGCATCAGTTCGGAGACATCCGGATCCATCCAGTCCCATTGATGGAGGCGGCCCCGCTCGTCTTGGAAACGAAGGGAAACCGATGTATGCCTGCGCAGCTTGACCAGCAGCCATGGGAAGCTCATACAGTCATCCCATAGCGTGAAAGTTTCCTCGCTCCTGGCGGTGATCTCAGGGTTGATGATGGCCCTCGGTCCCTCGCCGAGGTCCAGGGCGAGAAAGCGCTGGTTTATTCCCAATTGCGGTGCGGCAATCGCACGGCCGAAACCCCGAGCCTTGCGAAAGGCGGCGAGCGCCGCCTTGAGCCGGGAGGCTTCCGCCTTGAAAGCGGGTCCTTCCGGGTTCTCGACGGAATGGGCGGATTGTCGCAGGCGCGGGTCGCCGATCTGCAAAATTTCCGAGAGGCTCATGCTTCCCCTCCCATCCCCATGAGGGAATGTCTTCCTATACCCGGGATACCTCCCGGTCGGTCTAGGCTAACATGAAGACAGCCTGTCGGTATCCCTGAGAAGACAGAAATCAGAAAGCGCAGACTTTTCCCGCCGCCATCTGGGTTCTGGTCTCTGAATGCTGGTTCCCGGGCGCCTGAAAACACCACATAAGAGTAAAGATTTTGACCGCCAAGCCGACTGAGTGAAACGCCAACCCAATTTGCTGGCCGGCCATGTTGAGAAAGACAATTTTCCTAAAAACTACGCCATATTATTACGGACCCGGACCGGATTGAGCCGGACCCACGCTGGACACATCGAATAATCCAGAATCGTTGCGGCCCTTAGCGGCAGGTTTTGGAGTACAATAGGTGAAATTCAAGCCGATGTTCAGGCAGGGCCCTTGGGGAAGGCATTCATGAACGGCCGTGGTCTCAATTCGCAAACCCGTAATTATTCATTGTCTCTCGCGGCATGGCTGGGTTTGCTGGCGCCGTTGCTGGGTGGAGCCAAGCTCTACGCGCAGCACAAAAGCCTTCGCTTCGAACGCATTTCCATTGAGGACGGCCTTTCGCAAAGCGTGGTCAACACCATCCTACAGGATCGTTCGGGATTCCTGTGGTTCGGCACCCAGGAGGGGTTGAACCGCTTTGACGGGTATACTTTCAAGGTATTCAAACACCGCGTGGGCGAGCCTCACGGCCTTTCTTCCAGCGAAATCAATGTGCTGGTGGAGGATCGGAACGGCGTTTTGTGGGTGGGGACCAGCAAAGGGCTGAACCGTTTTGACCAGACCACGCGTCGGTTCACACGAATGCCGGATCGCGGGGATGAAGCCAACCCCGCCAATATTTTCTCCTTGTACGAGGATCGTGAGGGCTATTTGTGGATGAGCTCCTTGGATGGAGGCGTTCGCCGTTTCGATCCGGAAACGCAAATGTATACCCATTACGAGCTCGGGCCCGCCGAGGGGGGCGCGCCCCGTCCCAGTCCGATCGAGGATTTTTTTCAAGATCGGCGGGGGGTGCTTTGGCTCGCTTCTCCGGATGGGTTGTTCCTGCGCGACGTCAATAGCGGAGAGATTGTGCCTTATGAGGAAGACGGGCCGGTCGACGTGGAGTTTCGGGCTTTCTGCCTCGCTGAAGACGATGATGGAACGCTTTGGCTGGGAACCGATGAGGGCCTGTTTCGCTATGATTCCGAGTCCGAACGATTTTCGTATTTTGCCTTACAAGGCGATCAGGATGAGGCATTAGGATATTTTGTCGCCCGCGTAATACAGGCGGACGGCAAGGGCAACCTTTGGCTCGGAGGCGGCGACGCCCTGGTCAAGCTCAATCCGAAAACCGGGGATGCGGTTTGGCATCGCTACGATCCCGTGGACTCCAACAGCGTGGGACGCGATATCTTTGCGCTGCATCTCGACCGATCCGGCGTTCTGTGGGTGGGGACCTACATCGACGGTTTGTGCCGCGTCGATTTGGCGAACGAACACTTCGCCCACTACAAACATCTCTCCACCGACGCCAACAGCATCAGCGACAACAATATTCGCGCCATGCTCGTGGATCGGGAGAACGACCTTTGGATTGGAACCTATGGAGGCGGACTCAACCGTTGGGATCGCAAAAATCAACAATTCATCCGTTACCGCAACGATCCCGGCGATACTGGCAGCCTCAGCAGCGACCTGGTGCTCGGCCTGCATGAGGATGAGGAAGGCGGGCTCTGGGTTGGCACCATGAGGGGGGTGAACCTTCTCGAAAAAGGCGCCAGTCGTTTCAGACATTTTCGCCATGACGCCGATAGCGGCAAGGGGCCGAGTGACGACCTGGTGTACGCGATTCTCGAAGACCGGATGGGGCGCATATGGTTTGGAACCGGAGCCGGACTGGACCTTTACGACAGGAAAAGCGGCGCGGTCACCAATTACAGTCACCTGCCCAATGATCCCCAAAGCCTGGTTCAGATCGATGTCATGGTTCTGGCCGAAGATCTCGAGGGCCGCCTGTGGCTGGGCACCTTCGGCGGAATCAGCCGCTTCGACCCCTCGACCGAACGCTTTCAAAACTACACGGCCGATGAAAGCGATCCCACGAGCCTGTCCGACAATGCCATTATCGATCTCTACATCGACGAGTTGGGCGCCGTATGGATCGGTACGGTTTCCGGGTTAAACCGCTACCTTCCGGAAAGCGACAGCTTCATGATTTATGGGGAAAAGGACGGCTTCCCCAATCAAGTAATCTACGGCGTTCGCCGCGACCAGCGCGGTTACCTTTGGCTCAGCACCAATAGCGGCCTGATCCAGTTTCATCCACAAAGCGGCGAGGTCCGCAATTACCAGGCGCGTGACGGTTTACAGAGTAACGAGTTCAACCAGGGCGGCGCGGCCGCGGGCGAGGATGGCTGGCTTTACTTTGGCGGCATTAACGGATTTAACGCCTTCCATCCGGACCAATTGCGAACGAGCGGTCACCTGCCCAATATCGTGATTACCGATTTCCTGCTCAGGAACCAACCGGTATTCCCCAGCCCCGAGGGCGAAAGCTCCCCGCTTCGAAGAAGCATCAACTTCACCAGGTCGCTTACGCTCTCCCATAAAGATTACCTGTTCTCCTTCGAGTTCGCGGCCCTGAGCTTTTCCGATCCCGCGCGCAATCGCTATGCCTACAAGCTGGAAGGCCTCGACCAGGAATGGGTTTATACCGACGCGGGTAACCGGCGGGCCACCTACACCAAACTGGCCCCGGGCGACTATGTCTTTCGGGTGAAGGGCGCCAACAAGGACGGGGTTTGGAACGATGTGGGCGCCTCTCTTTCGCTCACCATCACCCCTCCCTTTTACAAAACCTGGTGGGCCTACGCGCTATATGGCTTGCTCGTGTTGATTTCCGTGCCCACCCTGTATTACTGGCGCGTCCACAAGGTTAAGGTCGAACTGGGCCGCGAGCGGCTTGTCAACGAAAAACTCCACCAGATCAATCGGCTCAAGGACGACTTTCTTGCCAATACCTCTCATGAACTGCGCACGCCGCTCAATGGAATTATCGGTTTGGCGGAGTCCCTGCGCGATGGTGTGGCCGGCAATCTGCCCAACAAGGCAAAGGCCGATTTGAAGATGATCGTCTCCAGCGGAAGGCGGCTGTCCTTCCTGGTCGACGACATTCTCGATTTCTCCAAGCTCAAGAACAAGAATCTGGAGCTTTACAAGCGGCCGGTGGACCTCCATGCCATGGCCCAGGTTGTGTTGGCCCTGTCCGCGCCGCTGGTGGGCCGGAAATCCCTGGAGCTGGTCAACGAGGTTCCCGAGGGCCTCCCCTCCGTGATGGCCGACGAGAACCGGCTCCAGCAGGTGCTCTACAACCTGATTGGCAACGCGATCAAGTTTACCGAAAAGGGATCGGTCGCGGTTTCGGCTAAGGTTGAGGACGAGCGGGTGGAAATGCGTGTCAGCGATACCGGGGTGGGAATCCCCGAGTGGGAATACGAACGCATCTTCGAGTCATTCGAACGGGGCAATACCGCCGTGGACGGCGCCTATCCGGGAACGGGTCTGGGCCTGACCGTTACCCGCAAGCTGGTGGAGTTGCACGGCGGCCGGATTTGGGTGGAGTCCATCACAGGGAAAGGCGCGAGTTTCGCCTTCACGCTTCCGTTCGACGAAAAAGGGGTGGAGCAACCGGCCGAGCGAATGCCGGAACCCATCGCGGTAGCCAACTCTCTGGACCTGGATCAGGGCGAAGACCCACGCCTGCCCGATCCCGAGGCAGCGATCGAGCCCTTGAGCGGCGCCTCCCGATTTCGGATCCTGATCGTGGATGACGATCCCATCAACCGCCAGGTCCTGGTCAATCACCTGATCATGCATTCCTACAATATTTCCGAGGCCGCCAATGGCCGCGAGGCGCTCAAGATGATCGAAGAAAAGCCGCCCTTCGATCTGATCTTGCTGGACATCATGATGCCGCGCATGTCCGGTTATGAGGTTTGCCGCCAATTGCGCAACCGCTACCCGGTCCACGAGCTCCCGGTCATTTTCCTGACCGCCAAAACCCAGGTGACGGATATGGTCGCCGGTTTTGACGTGGGCGCCAACGACTACCTCACCAAGCCCATTGCCAAATCCGAACTGCTGACGCGGGTGCGGACCCATATTCGCCTTTTGGACATCAACCGAAACCTGGAGCAAAAGGTCGCCGAACGCACCAAACAGCTCTTCTCCAAAAACGAGGAGCTGTCGGAAATGAACCGCAAGCTGGAACGGGCCAGCCTCACCGATCCGCTGACGGATCTGGGGAACCGGCGGTACCTGCACAAATACCTGGATAAGGAAGTCGCGTTGGTCCATCGCATCTACGAAAGCTGGACCACGCAAAAACCCGGGGACGGACCACCAGGCGCCGATCTGATCTTTCTCCTATTCGATTTGGATCATTTTAAGGATGTCAATGATGCGTTTGGCCACGGCGCGGGCGACAAGGTGCTGGTTCAAATCAAGAGCCTCATGCAGCAGATTTCTCGCGAGTACGATATCCTCGTTCGATGGGGTGGGGAGGAGTTCCTCATCGTGTTCCGCAACGCCGAGCGCGATAAGGCCCCCGTTTTGGCCGAACGTTTGCGGAGCGTGATTCGCGGCCATAAATTCAAGATCGGCAACAACCAAGCCGTCCGGCTCACGGTTTCCACGGGTTTTGCCTGTTACCCCTTTCTGCCCGAGGACCCGCGCGCCGTGAGTTGGGAGCGGGTCGTGGATATCGCGGACCTGGCTCTGTACGCGGCCAAGAAAAACGGCCGGGACGCCTGGGTAGGACTGGATATGACGCCCGCCACCCCCAGCGTCAACCTGATGCATCTCATCAGAGCAGAGACCCGCGAAATGATCGACCGTGGCGAGCTCAAACTGATGTCGTCGATATCGGAGGACCGGGTCACCCGCTGGAAACCGGCCAAGCGGCCGTTGATCAAGGACTCATCCCCGGGATGATGCGCCATGCGCGAATTTCCTCAACCTCTCGGCAAGCCGATCGTCGGCATTTCAAGCCCGCGGCTCGCTGATTTTGGATCACATTTCGTGCGGCATGGGTCTGCGCGGAATGCGGAAGTAGGAGCGGGGAGAGGCGGATAACAGATCCGCCAGGCAGGAAGCGTACACGCAGGCGTAGCGCTCTACCTGGTCGGCAAAATAGCTGCCCTCGTTGCCGATGCGCATCACCTCGCCCCAGTAGGGGTTGAACACGTTCTGGTGTTGGGTAATCTGCTCGCCGATACGGGCATCGATTTCGGCCAGGGAATCGCGAAGCTCTCGGCAGCGTTCAGACGCCGCCTCGACGCCGCGTTCCACGGTCTGGTCTTCCAAACCGCGCAACTCCAATTCCCATACTTCTTTTCCCGCCATCAGCTCCCAAATCCGGTCTTGGAAGGGTTTGGCCTGGCGCGTTTTTTCGATTTCCTCGGCCAATTCGTCGATCACCATGGCCGTGCGCCAGGCGCAATCCTTCTTTAAGCGCAAGATATCGCCATAAATATGATCGCCCACGTAGAGGATATCCTCACCGTCCAGGTTCAATTCCTCGGTGAAGGTAGCCGCGCAGCCGCCCTGGTAGGCGCCTTTCTCGAGTTTACCCGTGCGGTTGCGCATATTTCCGGTTTGCGGGTCGATGGTAAAAAACGGCAGACGGTCGAAGAAGAAGCGCGGTTTGGAGGCGAGGGTGATCACGAAGTCGAAAAGCTCCAGCCAGTGGCCGTGGTTTTGGAGATGCGGGAGAATGGCGTGGTCCAGCAGGAGGCGCGTGTAATCATAGTCGCTGTTGGTGAGCACAAACAGCCGTTTGCCGTGTAGCGCATACCGTTCGAGGGACCGAACCAGATCCGGATCGGTTTTGACATACCGTTCCAGGTCCCGCGCCACCTCGCCCTTGATGCTGCCGTCGCGATGGCCCAAATCCACGCAGTCCAATACGTCTTGTGAAATTTGGTCGAAGGAGGGCAACTCTTGGGAGAGGGCGCCTTCCTTGAGATCGACCAGCCTGGCGTAGAGGTTGGCATAGGCAATGGAGAAGGCGGTGTCGATGGGAAAGAAATTGGGGTCGCTCAAATCGATCAGCGTGCCTCTATAGAATTTTTTCTGCGTGCTATAGTCGATCTTGCGGGTGCCGTGGAAGCTGATGCGGACGGCGCCGCGCATGCTGAGCTTGAGCAGGTTCCCGTTTTTGCGGTCAATGACCAAGCCGCGCACCACGCGTTGGTATTCGAAGGGGATGGTCAGGATGGATTCTGGATAGCCGCGATCGGAAACCAGTTTCTCCAGCGTCTTCCGATGGGTGAGTTCTTCGAATTCATGGGTGTGGTAGCGCACCAAGGTGTGGTCCATGTCGAAGCCCATGTAGCGTACTTTCTTCAAATTGAGGGTTCGGTTGACGAAGATTGAGGACATGAGACCATCCGGGGTTGGGGTCGGCGCCGCTTCGGGGAGCGGCGTCGCGATCCCAACGGGTTGCGCCTAATGCGCGACCCTTAAAAATTCTTTGTAGCTCATGAAATCACTGCCCTCATCGTCGGGCGCGAGCTTGATTTGGAAATACGCCATTTTTTCCGGCTCCTTGACGGGATCGACAAACTGGAAGGATTTGGTCGCGTAGTTGCCCAGGCCGGTCACGTCGAGCTCCTTCTTTTTGGTCCAAAAAATCTCTTTGTTATAGTCCATGAGCTCGATCAGCACGGTGATTTCCTGCAGGTCGGTTTTGCCGCTGAGATTTTGAACCTTGCACTCGTAGGTAGCTTCCTTGGAGACTTCGCTAAGCGTCAGGTCCAGATCCAGCTTGTATTGGCGGCGTAAGGACCGTACCTCGTCGATGGGATCGGGACCGCCGCAGGCCAGCAGGCCGGCGACGCAGATCAGTAAAATAAAGGCTTGTCGATTGCGTTTCATTTGGGAACCTCTATGGTTTCTCTTCTTGTTCGGGCCCCGCCTCATCCATGAGCTTGGAACCCTTCTTCTGTTTTTTGCGAATATACCATTTTGAGAGCCCCGAGTGTTGCAGTCCGTAGACTACCTCGTAAAGGCCCTCGTAAAGGCTGGGATCGTTGATGGCGAGCGCGGCGCTGCCGTCGCCCTCATCGATCTTTTCCAGGATCGAGGCCAGGTGGCGAGAGGCTTTTTCCAGGTTCTCGGAGACCCGCTGACCGTAGGCCTCGTCCTGAGAGAGCTTGTAGAGCAGGCCCTTACTCTGGTTCATGGCGTCCACGTAGGCGTTGCCTGCGTCCAGCATATGGAGCACCTTTTGCTGGACCTCCTTCTTGAAGGCCTCGTCGGCCAACAGGGCGGGCA
Source organism: Acanthopleuribacteraceae bacterium (assembly GCA_041940685.1). Lineage (GTDB taxonomy): Bacteria > Acidobacteriota > Holophagae > Acanthopleuribacterales > Acanthopleuribacteraceae > JBGTRP01. The sequence continues at coordinate 4,097 of JBGTRP010000109.1, read as the reverse complement.
GCAAGCCCGTGCCCTCGCGATAATCCTCGGTGAGTCCGGCGATATCGTCGAGGATGCGTTCCGTCCTCGTTTTCACCTTATTGGCGAATACGGGATCGGAGAGCATCAGGGCCATGAGGCTCTGTTCGTTTTGAAGATAGGCCAGGATGCGATCGACGGCCAGGCTCAGGTTGTCGGCCATTTGTGGGTCTTGGATGATGCGTTGCAGGGTGCCGTCGCCATGCGCGAGCTTCTCCAACACGAGCTTCAGATCCTCGGTGATTTCCGTAACATCGGTCACGAGGTCGGTTCCCTGTTCCAGCAGTTTTTCCACATCCAGGGCCTTGGGTACGGGTCGGATGAAGCCGCCTTCCTCGAGAACCGGGTCGTCGTAGTTTTTGGTAACCAGGAGAATGAACTTATCGCCCAGCACGCCGATGGCGCGGATATCGGCCAGGGTGGATGCGCGAATATGGCTGCGGGCCGAACGGTGAATGGCGAGGGTAACGATGATCGGGACCTCACGGCTCGCCTCGGCTTCCTCGGAAAGCACGATCTTGGTGACGCGGCCGATGGGAACGCCGTTGAAGTGGACGGGGCTATCCACCTCCAGTCCGTTCACCTTCTCGAACTTGATCTTGTATTTCACCATCTCCTGAAAGCTGCCCAGGAAATAAAGCGTGATGCCCAGGACACCCAGGGCGATGACGAACATGATCCCCACGCGGACTTCTCTATTCAAGCAAACCTCCCTCGAGATAGGCTCTCAGCAGACGGTGGTCACATTGTGCGGCCTCTTCCAGGTCGCCCTGAAAGGCCAAATGCCCCTTTTCGATGAACGCCAGCCGGTCCGCCACGAAGCGGGTCGTGGACATATCGTGGGTCACCACAACGGAAGTGATGTCGAGCTCCTTCTGCAGTTTTCGGATCAGCCGGTTGATGGTTTGGGTGGTCAGGGGGTCCAGTCCGGTGGTCGGCTCATCGTAGAGGATCACCTCGGGTTTGTTGATAATCGCCCTTGCAAGGGCGACCCGTTTCATCATACCACCCGATAAATCCGAGGGATACAGGTGCTCGATATTGTCCAACTCCACCATTTTCAAGCTATCCCGCACCACGGGCAGGATTTCGCGATCGGTCATTTTGGTGTGTGAGGATAAAGGGTAGGCCAGATTTTGGTAGACATTCATGGAATCGAACAGCGCGCCGCCCTGGAAGAGGTAGCTCACGCGGCGGCGCAGGGGGTAATACTCCTTTTCCGCGAGATTGGTGATGTCCTCGCCCTCGAACAGAATGGTTCCCGAACTGGCCGAGAGCAAGCCGATCAGAAGCTTGAGCAATACGGATTTACCGGTGCCGCTTCCGCCCAACACCACGAAGGTTTCACCCTTGCGGATCTCCAGGTCGATCCCCATCAGCACCTGTTTGTCGCCGAAGGATTTTTTCACATCGATCAATTGGTAAAGGCTCATGGATGGGGAATCCTTGTCTCCCTCGTCATGCTCAGGCTCCCAGCATAAAAAATAACTTGGTCAGAAAGAAATCGCTGACGAGGATGACGATCGAGGCGGTGACGACCGTGTTGGTGGTGGCGTGGCCCACGCCATCGGCGCCGCCCTGCACCCGCATGCCGTTATTGCAGGCGATAATGGCGATAAAGAACCCGAAGAAAAACGATTTGCCGATACCGCTGGCAATGTCGCCCGGCTGGAGCGCGTCCATCACCCGCGCCAAATAGAAGGGGCCATCGATATTGAGCTCCACCGAGGCCAGCAAGAGCCCGCCCAGGATTCCCACGGCGCAAGCGATGATCGTCAAAATGGGAAGGCACAACACACAGGCGATGATCTTGGGAACCACCCGCTTTTGGACCGGGTTGGTGGCCATGGCGCGCATGGCATCCAGTTGCTGGGTGATGCGCATGGACCCCAGTTCCGCGGTGATGCCCGCGCCCACTCGGCCGCCGACCAGGAGAGCCGTTAATACGGGGCCCAACTCGCGAACGATGCTCAGGCTTACCAAGTCGCCCACGAAAAGCTCGGCGCCGAAATTGGCCAGGGCGAATGAGGCCTGCAGCGCCAGCACCATGCCGGTGAACAACGCGGTGATGTTGGTGATGCTCAGCGAACCGACCCCGAGGTGGAAACACTGGGTGAACCACGCGCGGAATTCCGGTTTGTTGCTGAAAAAGCACAAGCATGACTCGTAGGTCAGAATGAGAAGTTGCCCGATAGTTTCAAAAACAATCATCATAAATCGTTCATCGCCTGGTAAATCCCGCCCATCATAGCAAGAATCCGCGGGGCCCAACACAAAAACGGAGATGGATTCAGGGAGAGGCGCCTTCCGCGGCGGCCAGCAACCCCTTCAGCGTCTCCATCTCGGCCAGGTAGCGGTTCACCTCCCGCGCGGTCGGCGCATCCAACCGCCAGGTCCGCTTCCATTTGGAGACCAGACGAAGGGCCTTGCGATACGGGGTTTCATCCGCGTCGGGGACCTCGAAGCGAAAATCGAGATCGGCGGCGAAACCGCCATCTTGAGCCGAGCCCACGATTTCAACGGCCTTGAGCGCCCGCGCCTGACGCGGTTCATCTCGTGTGAAAGCCGCCATTTGAGGCAGATAAATCCGCTTGGGAAAGGCCTTGCCATTGCCGTTTTCAAGAAGGGCCCATGCATCGTGGGTGACCCGCGTTCCTTCCTGAAAGACGAGCGTAACGCTCTTGAGGCGAATGGTGCGCGTGCTTTTGAAGGTGAGCCCGAAAATGAAGAGATTTTTGGTGGCCGCCTCGAAGCGGACCGTTTCAAAGCTCCAATTTCCGTCCCGCTTATTTTCAGGGGGAAGCGTGGGCGGCGGTTGAAAGAGGGTTCGGCTCTTCGCTTCCAACTCGATGGCTTGCGATCCGGTGCGGTTGAGGCGGGCGGAGGCGTCCCGCTCCAGGGTCCGTTGCAGGGCCTCTAGCGCGGGTGGCAGGGAAGGCAACTCCGGCGTGGGTCCGGGATAGGTGTTTCGCCGTAAATGGTCCTCTAGGGCGACTTCCAGTTCGGCAAAGGCAAGGGCAGTTTCCTCGTTGCGAAGGAGGATGGGGTCGGTCGCCGCCAAAAACAGGCCGCATATCAACCACGGGGCTTGGATGCTCAATGCCTGCCTCCCGGGTTCGTCAGGTCCTTCGAGGTCCGCTTCCCGCGGTAAGAACTGGAGATCATCCTCTACAGGGCGAATAAGCGGTGGACCCGCTCCAGTCCTTCCGCGAGGAAATCGATCTCCTCCTTGGTGTTGTAGAACGCGAGCGAGGCTCGAATCGTGGCGGGCACGTCAAAGCGCGCCATTAAGGGCTGGGCGCAGTGGTGACCCGTACGCACCGCGATGCCCAAGTCATTGAGCACGGTGCCCGCATCATGGGGATGCGCGTGTTCGAGCACGAAAGATAACACGCTGGCCTTTTCACGGGCCGCGCCGATGATTTGGAGTCCGGGCAGTGCGCTCAGGACCTGGGTCCCGTACGCCAACAATTCTTTTTCATAAGCGGCGACCCGATCCATATCGATCCTTTCCAGGTAATCCATGGCCGCGTGAAGACCAATGGCGCCGGCGACGTTGGGGGTGCCCGCCTCGAACTTATAGGGCAACTCGTTGTAGAGCGTTTTTTCAAAGGTAACCGAGCGGATCATATCGCCCCCACCCTGATAAGGCGGCATCCTTTCCAATAGCTCGGCGCGGCCATACAACACTCCGATTCCGGTGGGACCGAACATTTTGTGACTGGAGAACGCATAAAAATCACAACCCAATTGCCGGACATCCACATTCATATGCGGCATGGCCTGAGCGCCGTCCAGCAGGACCGGTTGATGGAAAAGACCTGGAAGAAACAAAATCAATCAACCAACAAAAGATCACTGTCTTTCGAGAAATTCAAGATCAAGTGTTTCCCACGCTTGAAGAGATATACCACTGCATTAAGAGAAGACAGGTGTCTAACAAAGAACTGATTCTTTACAAACTCATCATAGACTTCAACGAAGCTCTATTCAATCATCAGGTGATGTCCGAGGAGAAAGCGAGCCAGCTGGGGCTTGAACCGATTGCCCGGGTCCGCTCGACAGCCGTGGCAGGTGTT
>JBGTRP010000108.1:0-13058 GCA_041940685.1 Acanthopleuribacteraceae bacterium | reverse complement strand
CAACCCAAGGGTGTGATGATGCGGCATGGCAATATGGTTTGTCTGCTGGCCACCACCCGCGCCTATTTCCATTTCGATCGCGAGGATGTTTGGACGCTTTTCCACTCCTACGGCTTCGATTTTTCGGCCTGGGAGCTTTGGGGAGCGCTCTGTCATGGTTCCCGGCTGGTTTTGTTGTCGCATTGGGTCACCCGCTCCCCGTCCGAATTGGAAGGCCTTTTACGTGAACAACAGGTTACCCTGTTCAACCAAACGCCGTCCGCCTTCTTCCAATTGCTGCGCCATCTGGAAACCAGAAACGTTGCGGCGCCATTCGCGTTGAAATGGATCATCTTTGCCGGAGAGGCTCTGGAACAGCGCAACCTCAAGCCTTGGTTCGAGCGTTTCGGTTCGGCAAAGCCCCGTCTCGTGAACATGTATGGCATTACCGAGACCACGGTTCACTCCACCTTTTACGCGATCGACGAATCCAGTGTGCCGGATGGGATCGGGCAACGCCTGCCCGCGGGTAAGTTGTTCCTATTGGACGCGCGTTCCGAACCGGTTCCCTTAGGCGTGAGTGGTGAAATCAACGTGGGTGGGACCGGCCTTGCGAGGGGTTATCTGAACCGGCCTGATCTCACCGCGGAGCGGTTCATTCCCGATCTCTTCTCCGCCAAGCCGGGCCGGCGGCTCTACAAAAGCGGCGACCTGGCCCGCAATCGCCAGACGGGTGAACTGATCTACCTGGGCCGCAAGGATTTTCAGGTAAAAATCCGCGGATTCCGCATCGAACTGGGAGAAATTGAAAAGACGCTTGCCATGCATTCCGCCATCGGTGAAGCGGCCTGCCTGTTGGTCAATCCCAAAAGCGGAGGGGCGGAAGAGAGTTCGGAACTCGTTGCCTATCTCGTCAAAAAAGACGGCGAAAAGGTTCCGGATCAGAGAGCGCTGACGAGTTTCCTGAAGGATCGGCTCCCCGATTACATGATGCCCGCCAGCTTCACTTGGCTGGACCGCCTCCCGCTTACCGAGAACGGCAAGCTCGACCGGCGCGCTTTGCCAAAGCCGGAGCGCGCGCGTTCCGGCGAAAGCCTTTTCTACCAGGCGCCGCGCTCCAGGATGGAGCAGATGGTCGCGGAAATATGGTCCGCCATTCTGGGCGTCGCGCAAGTGGGCATTCAAGGCAACTTCTTTGAAATGGGCGGGCACTCGCTCCTGGCCACCCGGGCTATTTCCAGGGTTCGGGAATCCTTTGGCGTGGATATCCCACTCCGCGAGCTGTTCCAGGCGCCCACGCCCGCGGCATTTGCCCAGCGCCTTGAAACCGCCCTCCATACACGCGGAGGCGAGACGTTGGATCGCATCCCGCGATACCCCCGCACCAGCAACCTGCCCCTTTCACACGGACAACAGCGGCTGTGGTTTCTCGACCAATTGGGCGAAGCGGGCTCCGCCTACAACCTGCCCGCGGCTTTTGACATCAACGGCCCGCTGGATAGCCGCGCATTGGAAATGGCGCTTCGCTTCCTGGTCCAACGGCATGAAACCTTGCGGACCACATTCCCGAACGCGGAAGGTCATGCATTTCAATGGATCGCGGAGGCGCGGCCGGTTGTGCTTGCCCTGGTGGATCTTGGCCGCCTCTCTCCCCGCGACGTCCAACATCTATCACGGGAAATGTCGGCCCGGGACGCGGCCATGCCTTTTTCGCTGGCGAAAGGGCCGCTGCTGCGCCACCGTCTCCTGCGAACCGGACCCGATGAGCATGTGCTGATCGTCAATATGCATCACATAATCTCCGACGGTTGGTCCATGGATATTTTCATTCGCGAGACAACCCTGGAATACCAACAGGGGGCCGGGAAGGCGCTCCCCGAGCGGCCCATGCTGGAACCCCTGCCGATTCAATATGCCGATTTCGCGCAATGGCAACGTGGCGGCGCGCGGAAACGGGTGCTGACCGAGCAACTCGCTTATTGGCGGACACGTTTGGCGGAGCTGCCGGACCGGTTGGAATTGCCGACCGATTTCCCCTACCCCGAGACGCGGGACGAGGGTGGGGCCATCTTGCCGTTCCGCATCTCCCCCGAACTGACCGCGGGGCTCCGTGTGCTCGCGCAACGGGGACAGGCAACCATGTTCATGACGCTGTTGGCGCTTTTCAAGCTTTTGCTCGCGCGATACAGCCAGCAAAGCGATATCCTGGTGGGCTCGCCAATCGCCAACCGCAACCATCCCCAAATCGAGCCGCTCATCGGCTTCTTCGTAAACACCCTGGTATTGCGTTCGCGCCTTAGCGGAAATCCCCGGTTCCGCCAATTCCTGCGCCAGGTTCGGGAAACCGCGCTGGACGCCTACGCCCACCAGGATCTGCCCTTCGAGAAGCTCGTCGATGACCTGCAACCGGAACGCAGTCTGGCCCACACGCCGCTGTTTCAGGTTTTGTTCGTGCTTCAAAACGCGCCGCCGCGAGGCTTTCACCTGCCGGGCCTTTCGTTGCGACCCCGCGAGATGGCCAGCACCACGGCGAAGTTTGACCTTTCCCTGAGCATGCGCGAGCACGAGGGTGGGCTGGAGGCCTTTTTCGAGTATCGCACCGATCTCTTCAAATCCGGCACGGTGGAAGCAATGGCGCGACATTTGAAAAATCTGCTGGTGGGCGTTCTGCAAGAGGGCGAAACTCGTGTGCTTGACCTGCCCATGTTGGACGAGGCCGAACGGAAAAGTGTACTGCGGGGTTTCAATGCTACCCCGGAAAATCCGAAAACCCTTACCGCCCACCTCGCCTTCGCGCGAGCGGCCCAATCTCATCCCGACCGCAGCGCCCTGTTTTTCGAGCATCGTTTCCTAAGCTATGGCGAGTTGGCCCGGCGCGCCCATGTGGTAGCCCGGCATCTGCGAGGATTGGGCCTCGCGCGGGAACAGCCGGTGGGTATTTTTATGCAGCGCTCGCCTCAAATGGTGATCGCCATGCTGGCGGTGCTCCAGAGCGGCGGCGCCTACGTGCCGTTAGACCCCGCCTACCCTTCCGAGCGGCTGCGGTTGATCTTAAAAACGACGGAGATCTCACTCTGTCTCGGCGAGGGGTCTCGGCCCGCCGCCTTGTCTTCTCCATCCGTGAAATGGATTCCCATCCAGTGCTTGGACCCAGTTTCGGAGCCGGCGCCGCGGATCGAAACGGCCGCCATCGTAGCGGACCAATTGGCGTATCTATTGTTTACCTCAGGTTCCTCGGGCGAGCCCAAGGGCGTTGCCATCAGCCATGGAAATGTGGCCGCGCTACTGGGCTGGGCCGCGGCGGCTTTTCCCGAATCCTCCTGGCGCGGCGTCTTGGCGTCCACTTCGATCAATTTCGACCTTTCTGTATTCGAGATTTTCGGGACCCTGGCCAATGGCGGTCAATTGATTTTGATCCGCGATCTGGTTGAGGCCTCGCAACGAGGCCTCCCGCCATGGACGACCTGGATCAATACGGTGCCCGGCGCGGTGGCGGAATTGATCCGGCTGAAGGCCATTCCCTCCTCCGTCCGCCTGGTGACCATGGCCGGGGAAGAGCTGCCGCTCGAAACCGTACGGGCCCTCTACGCGCTCCCACATATCAGCCATGTCTACAATCTGTACGGTCCTTCAGAGGATACGACGTACTCCACGGGCGGGATCGTGCCGCGCGAAGCGGCCTCCGTTTCCCTGGGTCAGTCATTGCCAGGTTCCCGCTTGTACCTGCTCGACCGGCATGGCTACCCCGTTCCTCCCGGTTTTGCCGGGGAGATATGCCTGGGCGGCGCGGGGTTGGCGCGGGGCTATTTCCAAGGACCGGACCGCACCGCGCGGCGATTCCTTCCCGATCCTTTCGCCACCGAGTGGGGCGTTTGCGGCGCAAGGATGTACAGAACCGGGGATCTTGCCCGTTTCGAACGCGGTGACCCTAGCGGTGGCCTTTCCTTTTTAAGCAGGCTGGACCACCAGGTGAAACTGAGGGGTTTCCGAATCGAATTGGGCGAAATCGAGCATGTCCTTCGCTCCCATCCCCGTATCGAGGATGGCGTGGTTTTGCTTCATCGAGATGGCGCGGCCCTGCGACTGGCGGCCTATTACACGCTCGAAACCAGCCCAGCGGATACGCCGTCCGAGGAAGAACCGGACCGGCGGGATTTGACGGCTTTTCTGGAGGCGCGGCTTCCCGCTTACATGGTTCCGGCGCGTTGGGTCAGGCTAAAGCGTCTGCCGCGCACGCCCAACGGAAAAATCGACCGCCGCGCCCTACGCCGGATGGCCGCCCCCCTCGATGCCAAGGCGGCGCCCACCCGTGCGCCAAATACCCGCGAAAGGGCCCTGATTCACATTTGGTCGCGGGTGCTTCGACGGGATTCCATCGGCATCCACGACAACTTCTTTCATCTTGGCGGCGACTCCATTTTAAGTCTCCAAATCGTGGCCAAGGCGCGTGAGAGGGGATTCCACTTTAGCGTCAAGGACATTTTCAAATACCAAACCGTGGCGGAACTGGCCAGGGTAGTCGCTCCCGCACCCATACCGCAAGCGGATCAGGGACTCGTTTTGGGGCGGGTTCACTTCGGCCCCATTCAGCACTGGTTTCTGGAACTGACCGGAAACTTGAGGCGGCCGGGCGCGCACCACTTCAACCAGGCCCTACTGCTGACGGCGCCAGCGGACATCCAACCCGGCCCGCTGGCCAAGGCCGTGGCTGAACTGCTGAAACATCACGATATGTTGCGCGCCCGTTTTCTTACCGGGCCCGATGGACCCCAACAGGTCATCGCGCCGCCCGATGGGGAACTCCCTTTTGAGTCGAAAAGCTTCCCCGGCTCCACCGGAACCGCCTGGCGGACAGCCGTGGAGGCAGCGGCCGCTGATTGCCAGCAACGTTTGAACTTGGAAGCAGGCCCCCTCATCCGGTTTATGCTGTTGCAAGGCGGGGACACCCACTCGCCAAGGGCGCGGCTTCTGATCGTAGCTCACCATTTGGCGATGGATGGCGTGTCCTGGCGTATTGTGCTTGAGGATCTGGCTACGTCTTACAACCAGCTCATCGCGGGAGAGCCCGCGCGGCTGCCGCCCAAAACCACGTCTTTCCAAGCTTGGTCCCGCCGGTTGGCGGGGCTCGCCCGCGATGCGGCGTTCACGCAAGCAGCCAATGCCTGGTTCCAGGAAAACCAGTCCCTCCCAGCCGGTGATGCGGCTGCTTCACTACCCTTCGACCAACCTCTTGAGGAACGGGAGGATACTTATGGGTTTTCCTCTGCCGTTTCCACGGCCCTGGATCGGGTCCGCACAAACGCGCTTTTAACCCGAACCTATCCATCCTACCGCGTCAGGGCCGAGGAGCTTCTGCTCGCCGCTCTGTGCCAGACCTTGTGCGAGTGGAGCGGCGGGCGGCGCGTCCATATCGATGTAGAACATCATGGAAGGCAAGACCTCCCGATCGAAGATGTAGACCTCTCGCGCACGGTGGGGTGGTTCACCGCCAAGTATCCGCTGTATCTGGAAACCGGGCCCGGCAACTCCCCGGAAACTTTGATCAAGCATGTGAAGGAAACCCTGCGAACGGTCCGGCCTCATGGCGTGAAATATGGCGTGATGCGCTACCTGGCTCAAGAACTCCATGGGCCTTGGCGCGATGCCCCGCTGGTCTTCAATTACCTCGGGCAAACGGATCAATCGGTGGCCGACTCCGGCTGGCTTACGCCGGCCCCGAATCCCTGGGGCCCTTACAGAGCCCCCTCCTTCGCCGCCCCTACCCTTTGGAAGTGAATTGCCTGGTTTCCGGCGGTCAATTGCGCGTGGATTGGACTTTCTCGCCCAAACGTCACCGAGAATCTACCCTGCGGCGCTTGGCGGACCGGTTCCTCTCGATTGCGGGCGAGTTGATCGATTTTTGCTTGGCGAGCAAAACGCCCGGCTATACGCCTTCCGATTTTCCCCTCGCGAGGATCGATCGAGAAGGCTTGGATCGGCTGTGCCGGGAGCATCCGGCTTTGGAGAACCTCTACCCCTTGGCCCCGCTCCAGGCCGGTCTGTTTTTCCATGCGCGATTGGACCTCCATGCACGCGCCTACCTTCAACAGATGAGTTGTGAGATTTTGTCTCTGGACCTTCCCCGTTTCCAGGAGGCGTGGCGCGCGGTCGTGGCGCGTCACCATGTTTTGCGGACCGCCGTCCTCTGGCGCGGTCTGGCCGAACCCTTACAGGCCGTGTTCCGCTTCGTCGATCTCGATTGGCGCGTGGAGAATTGGCGCGATCGGGACACCGCGAGCCAGCGCGCGGCCTTAGAAGATTACAAACACGAGGATCTACTCTCGGGGTTCGACCTGAGCCGGCCGCCGCTGATGCGCCTCGCGCTGTTCGAGACAGGTCCGAAGCGCTTCTACTTTGTGTGGAGCTACCATCACCTGATTTTAGATGGCTGGTCACAGGCGCTGGTGCTCAAGGATGTTCTCGCCCACTACCGGGCCTTGGAGCATGAGGCTGAGGCAATCGTTGAAGCGCCCCGTGGTTTTGGCGATTTTCTGGCCTGGCTAAAAGATCGTGATCCAAACGCCGCGGAGGACTTTTGGCGCAAGAGCTTGCGCGGTTGCCGGGGCGCTACCTCCCTGTTGACGGTCTTTGACGATTCGGAACCGGCCTCCACCGACGGGGCGGCGAGGGAATCCCGGCTCTGTTTGTCCCCTGAACTATGCGCTCGTATGGAAAGCTTTGCCCAAGAATGCAGAGTAACTCAATCCACCCTGATCCAGGGCGCCTGGGCCCTGGTTCTCCGCCACTATACCGGCGAACGAGAGTTGATGTTCGGACAAACGGTATCGGGCAGGCCTCCCGATCTGGCCGGCATGGAGAACATGGTTGGCGTTTTCATCAATACCCTGCCCGTGCGGATTCGCATCGATGGGAGCATGTCGCTTCCGGCATGGCTGCGCTCCCTTCAAGAGCAACAGGTGATCCGCGAATCCTTTGCCTTCAGCCCCCTGGTCAAGATCCAGGAATGGAGCGGCCTGCCCGCGCAAAGGGCGCTTTTCGAACATATTCTGGTCTATGAAAACTATCCCGTAGACGCATCACTGTCTGGCGCGGACAACGCTCCGAGCTTCCAACAGATTCATGCTCATGAGGAAACCCACTATCCGCTCACGGTGGTGGCCTTGCCGGGTTCGACGCTCGAACTGCATTTCAAGGCTCGGGTCGGGGAAGGGGCGCTGAACCGCCTCGCAAGTCACATGCGTCAAATCATAACCTGCATGGTCGAGCATGCCGATGGGCGCTTGCGCGACATCTCCCCGCTGAGCGCGCGCGAACGCCAGAACCTTTTAACTTCCTTTCTTGGTGAGGAGGTCCTTCGTGGCGACGCTCACGAGGTGATGGCCAGGTTCGCCCATCAGGCGCGGCGCGCGCCGCATCGCGTTGCGCTCATCTCGGGCCGGAGTTGGATCACCTTCGCGGAGCTCGACGCCCAGGTGAGTTTGCTAGCCGAAAAAATGCGACGGCGCGGGGTTGGACCCGAGCGGGTGGTTGGTTTGTATCTACCACGTTCGGTAGAGAGTGTGATCGGCATCCTCGCCACCCTCCGCGCGGGCGGCGCCTATCTTCCTCTGGACCCATCCCTGCCGCGAGCCCGGCTGGAATTCATGTTGAGGGACTCCGGAGCGCGTTTGGTGATCGCCACGAGTGCGTTGGCGGTGACTTTTGCAGATGGGAACCTGAAGCAAATTCACCTGGACAGGCTGGTTCCCGCCACTTCAGAGAAGGCGTCCAACGAATTCCAGAGGCCAATCCACGGCGACCACCCGGCCTACCTGATCTATACCTCCGGCTCCACCGGCCGCCCCAAGGGCGTGGTGATCACGCGGTCCGGCTTAGCCAACTACCTGGCGTGGGCGGGCCCCGCCTATTTGCCGGATCCCGATCGCGCGGGGCCCGTACCGTTGTTTTCTTCCTGGAGTTTCGACCTGACCGTCACCAGCCTGTTCCTGCCATTGATTCAGGGCAGCGCCCTTTTGGTGTTGCCGGATTTGCCCGGGCTGGAAACCATGGAAGCCCTGGCCGGGATACTGCCGCGGCACCCTTCGATTCCATTCCTCAAGCTCACGCCCTCGCACCTGGAAATACTCGGCCGGCTTTTGCCCGTGGAACGCGCCGCGCGCAACGTGGAGCGCCTGATCCTGGGTGGAGAAGCCCTGAACGACGCATCCCTTACCTCCTGGCGCAAGTGGACGGACAGCACCCAGATTACCAATGAATACGGACCCACCGAGGCCGTGGTGGGCTGCTGTATTGATGAATCTGTGCTGAAAGATATAGGTCCCGGCCCCGTTCCGATCGGCCGCGCCACCCAGAACACGCGCCTGTACCTTCTCACCCCGGATCTGGCCCCCGCGCCCACGGGCGTGGCGGCCGAACTGGCCATCGGCGGCCCGGGCTTGGCGAGGGGGTATGCGCGGCAACCGGCGACCACCGCGAGCCGCTTCCTGCCGGACCCGTTCAGCCTCCGGCCAGGCGCGCGCCTGTACCGCAGCGGCGATCTGGTGCGGGACCGCGAGGATCGCCGCCTGCGTTACCTGGGCCGGATCGATCACCAGGTCAAGTTGCGGGGCGTCCGCATCGAACTCGGTGAGATTGAGACCGTTCTCAGCCGCCACGAGAGCGTGAGCGCCGCGGTCTGCATGCTGGACCCGACTCTGGGAGCCGACCCGACCTTGGTTGCTTTCCTGGCGCCGGAGAAGAAAGGCAGAACAATCGATGTAGAGGCGATTCACAAATACCTCCGTGAACGCCTTCCAGCCGAAATGACGCCCACCACCTTGCTACCCATGGCCGAACTGCCTCTGACGGCCTCCGGCAAAATCGATCGCGCCTCCCTGGCGAAATCCCCCGCATTAAAGAAAACATTTGGCCGCCAAGACCTCGTGATCGTCCCCCGTACGCCGCGAGAAGCCTTGTTGGCCGAAATCTGGGCCGAGATCCTGCAACGCGGAGACTTTGGCGTGGAGGACGACTTTTTCGCATTGGGCGGCCATTCCCTGCTGGCGACGCGCGCTATTTCCCGCATGCGTGAGGTCTTCGAGTTGGACCTGCCGGTTCGCCTGCTCTTTGAGCATCCCACTATCGGTTCTCTGGCCGCGGCTCTGGAGACATCGGCTCGTGGTGGGCTGCCCGGGCGGACGCCGATCCAGCCTCGTTTCGATAGTGGCGAAGCGCCGCTTTCCTTCGCCCAGCAGCGGCTTTGGTTCCTTGATAAGTTGGGCGATGCCGGGGCGGCTTATCACATCCCCGCGGCCCTCCGTTTGGATGGCCCACTGGACGCCTCGCGTTTGGAGGCGGCGCTGAGAGCGGTGGTCGAGCGGCACGAGCCCTTGCGCACATGTTTCCAAGAAAGGGATGGACAAGCGTTTCAGGCAATCGCCGCGACGCCCGGTCTGGCGCTGGCGTGTTGGGATCTGCGCGGTCTGATGCAGTCCGAACGCGAACCCGTGGCCGAAAGCCTTTCGCGGGCCTTTGGGGGCCTGCCATTCGATTTGGGTAAGGGACCTCTGCTGCGCGCGGGTCTGGCGCGGGTGGGGGAGCGGCAATGGCTGTTGCTGATCTGCATGCACCACATCGTCTCCGACGGCTGGTCCATGGAAATCTTCATTCGCGAATGCGCGTCGTTCTACCAATGGTTTCCGCGCATTCCCAACGATCTTCCCTCTCACCAGGTGAGCTACGCGGACTACGCGGCCTGGCAACGGCAATGGCTGGCGGGTTCTGTTCTGGAAGAGCGCCTGGCCTTTTGGCGCGGGCACCTGGCCGGATCGCCACCCATGCTCTCCCTGCCCTTCGAACGGTCCGCCGCCACCGAACCCGCTCCAGCCGGCGGGGTGTGCAGGTTCTCCCTTTCCTCGGATTTGAGTGAAGGTGTCCGGACCCTGGGACGGCGCTCTGGCGCAACCCTGTTCATGACCTTGCTCGCCGCCTTCAAGGCGCTGCTCGCCCGCTACAGCCAACAGGACGACATCTGTATCGGGACCCCCATCGCCAACCGCGGCCACTCGGAAACCGAGCCCCTGATCGGATTTTTTGTCAATACCCTGGTGTTGCGCACCCAATTGGGGGACAACCCCAGCTTCTCCGAACTGCTGAGCCGGGTGCGCCGAACCGCGCTGGACGCCTTTAGCTATCAAGACCTCCCTTTTGAAACGCTCGTGGAGGCCTTGCAACCGGACCGCCATCTGGACCAGACGCCTCTCTTTCAAGCAATGTTCTTGCTCCAGACCGGAGCCACTGGGGATCTGAGCTTGCCTGGCGTGGCGGTTTCGCCCTTGGAGAGCCAGACCAGCGCCGCCAAGCTCGACCTTACCCTGGCGATGGGGGAATCGGAAGCAGGGTTGGTCGGCGAATTGGAATACCGCCCCGCGAGAATTCCGGCCGAGGCCGCCCGGCGTTTGGTTCGCCATTGGCGCCGGTTATTGGAAGCCGTGGTCGAGGCGCCGCACCTTCCCGTCCGCGAAATCCCTATCTTCGACGCCGAGGAACGAAGGCAAATCTTATCCACTTTCAATCCATCCGAGGTGGAACAACCAAGCCACGCCTGCCTGCATGATCTCTTCGAGCGAACGGCCCGCCGTTTTCCGCAACGGACCGCGCTATTTTCCGAGGAGGGCGCGCTCAGCTACGCGGTTCTGAATCGCCTGGCCGAAGCTTTGGCCGTAAATCTGCTTCGGCAAGGCGTCGGATCCGAGACCCCGGTGGGCGTCTTCATGGAGCGCAAGGGCTCGCTTTTGGTTGGTTTGTTGGCCGTGCTCAAGGCCGGCGCCGCCTGGCTGCCGCTGGACCCCAACTACCCCGAGGCCCGTCTGACTTTTATGTTGCAAGACGCGGACGTAGCGCTGATTCTCGTGAGCGAGGCGCTTGCTTCCAAACTGCCCCAAGGCCATACCGCGGATATACTTCGTGTAGACGTGGCGAACCTCGACAGTGGAAGGACCAAATCCGGTTGCCCAGCCGCCTCTCCTGAAAATGCGGCCTATTTGATGTACACATCCGGATCCTCAGGCCAACCCAAGGCCGTGGTCGGGAGTCACGCCGCCATGGTCAACCGCTTGACGTGGATGTGGCGGCGCTTCCCCTTCGAGAAGCGCGACCTGCTCTGCCAAAAAACCGCGCTCAACTTCATCGACTCGGTTTGGGAGCTGTTTGGCGGATTGCTGGCGGGCGTTCCGACCCTGCTCGCAACAGAGCGCGCATCACGGGAGCCCGACCACCTGGTTCCCGAGCTCGCCCGTTTTGGGGTTACCCGTTTGGCGCTGGTGCCCTCGCTGTTGCGCACCTTGTTGGAGAGCTACCCCGACCTGGATTCGCAACTCGCGCGGATAAAGTATTGGTCCACCAGTGGAGAAACCCTGCCGCCGGACTTGCTCCGCCAATTTGTAACCCGTCTTCCGGGTCGCGTTCTGATCAACCTGTACGGCTCTTCCGAGTGCGCGGGCGACTCCACCTACTGGCTTTGCGGCCCTGAGCCACCGCCACGCCGGGTTCCCATCGGAAAACCGATCGACGCGACCCGAATCTACCTCTTGGACCCATACCACCGGCCGGTTCCGGTCGGACTGCCGGGCGAGATCCATATCGCTGGCAGCGGCCTGGCGCGAGGTTATTGGAAACGGCCCGGCCTAACCGCATTTCATTGGCGGCCCGATCCCTTCAGCGGTGCGCCAGGCGCCAGACTATACCGCAGCGGAGATTTGGCGAGGCACATGGATGACGGCGTTCTGCTGCATGGCGGTCGCGTGGATCAGCAGGTAAAGCTTCGCGGCCAGCGCGTGGAACCGGGTGAAATTGAGGCGGCCATCGAGAGGCATCCGCGCATCGACTCCGCCGCGGTGCGGTTGTGGCGGCGTACGGAAGAGGACCCGCGTCTGGTTGCTTATTTCACGGTGAATTCCGTGTTGGAGGCCCCATCTGAGGGGGAATTGCGGGAGTATCTCGCGAAGGGGTTGCCGCGCCATATGATTCCGGACCGCCTCACGCGTTTGGAGCGCATGCCGCTCACGCCCAACGGCAAAATCGACCGCGGACAATTGCCGGCGCCGGAGGCCGGCGCGGTCAGCGAAACGCTTGCGCCGCCGCGATCTCCGCTGGAAGCCCTCTTGGCGGAGGTTTGGCAGAGTCTGCTGGACGTCGACCGCATTGGGATTCACGACAACTTTTTCCGGTTGGGCGGTCACTCCCTACTGGCTACCCGCGTGGCGTCCAGGCTGAGCCGGACTCTCGATCGGCCGATTGCTTTGCGGACCCTGTTCGAGGCGCCCACCATTGCGGGCCTTGCTCGGCGTCTGACGCGGGAAGACCCGGACATGCCGCCGCTTCCCCCCTTGCTCGCCACCGCCGATGGCGGCGAGGCCCCCCTGTCGTTTGCCCAGCGGCGGCTTTGGTTTTTGGATGCTCTGGAAGGCGCCAATCCCGCCTATCACATTCCCATCGGACTTCTGCTACGCGGCGATTTGGACCTGGCCGCTCTTGAACTGGCGGTTCACGCGTTGTTCCGCCGCCACGGCAGCCTGCGCACAAGGTTCCTCACGAGAGACGGGCAGGCCTTCCAAAGGGCCGCCGCGGAGGTCCGGCCGGCACTGGCCCGTATCGACCTGTGTGGCTTGGGCGCTTCTTCCGCCCGGGCGCTATCCCGGCGCCTGGCAGCGGTACAAATGACGCGCGCCTTCCATCTGGAGCAAGACCTTCTGGTGCGCTTCCTGCTCACCCGAATTCACGAGAATGAACACCAACTCCTGATCCTCATGCACCATATCATCACCGACGGTTGGTCGATGGGCGTCTTCACCCGGGAAATGGCCGCGCTCTACCATGCCGCGCTCGCGGGACAATCCGGCCCATCCGAGGCGCCGCTCGAGAATGTCGCCCAATTGGAGCCGCTGGAGTTGCAATACGCGGATTACGCCCGCTGGCAGCACGCGTGGCTGGCCGGGAAGGCCTTGAGCCGTCTAATTAGGTTCTGGGCCCTTGAATTGGAGAAAGCCCCGCCGCTTTTGGCGCTTCCCACGGATCGGCCATACCCGGCCCGGCCCAGTCCG
>JBGTRP010000107.1:0-13104 GCA_041940685.1 Acanthopleuribacteraceae bacterium | reverse complement strand
CAGGGTAAAACGCGCGAAATCCAATCACAGGATAGTACCTAATTCGGTAGGGGGCAATCCCGGAATGGAGTGCGGTAATGGCTTTATGTATGAGTAAGGGCGGTTATGGGTATTCTTACTTGGGAGTTTCGCCGGCCTTATCCAGAGATTGCAGCCATTTTTTTAACTTGCCTTCTTGAGGAAAACCCACGCGAAAGAGGTTGGCAATGTAGCGGGCCGCCGTGGTTTTGATGCCTTCTATTTGGATTTCGTGGTTCCCGCTTAAATCTGCTAATTCTTTATTAAGCCTTTGCATTGGATCGGCCAAATTCAAATCCACAATAATAAAATGGTTCTGCACCCGCTTCCCCGTAGGGACAACATTGGAAATGAGCCTTCGGAGCAGGATATCGTTTAAGGAATGGCCAATGATGTGCCAGTACACCTGTTTCACGTCCTTCTTCAGTTTGCGGGCCAGGTGTTGCTGCGCCGAGATATATAACAGATGAAGGCTGTCGATGGGTGCGCTCAAGGTACTGTAGGTTTCCTTGTCCTGGCCCGCCATGGCCATGGTGTGCAAATGTCCGATATCGCCGTGAAGCTTGAAAAGGCAGCGATTGGATTCCAGCGAGCCGTGGAGGTTTTCACGCACCAGGAGCCGCGCTTCATTGGCGGTGCCGATAACCTTCCAGGCTGGAAATTGCCGTTCTTCCTGGGTTAGGGAAACGGGACCAATGGAGCTATCGAGCCGGGCCAAATCGGTTGAAGCCTGGTTTTCATCTTTTAAGGTTTGCACCAAGTCGATGGAGCGGTCGGCAAAGCGGGTGTAATTGGTGGTAAGCCAGCAAAACCAGTTGAGCCTGGCCGCATAGATATTGTGGTTGATATAGCCCCAATCGTATTTCAATAGGGAGCGCCGAAAAGCCTCCCGTAGACCGATCTCGTGAAACGCGGCGTTGGACTTCTTGCGCATCCGCTCCAGGCCTACCTGCCTTTCCAGGCGTTCGGACAAGGCGATCTCCAAAATGAAGTCCCAATAGGCGTCGAGATCGCCCCTGTCCGCGATTTCCTTGATCGCATCATACCGCCAGGTGTCTTTTTCATAGATGCCGCTGTTGGGATAGGGGAAATACGCGGGTTCCTTCTCCAACTCGTAGTTGCCTTCGCCGAAGGGATGCCCCATTTCCTCCAACACCGTAGCGGTCGAGGGGAGCCCGAATCTCTCTTGGTGGCTTCCGCGGATTTCGAAACCCGCGCCGGTCACCAAAATATGAGCGACCTGTCCGTCAGCCAACCCAATCGACTTCGAGGCTTTTTTTTCTAAACTTTCCTCTTGCGCATCAATCTCAACACTTATTCGGCGCACTTCTTTTCGTACTTGCTGGGTAATGCTCCAGAGCGTTTCCGGGGATTTTGGTTGGATTTCCAACTCTTGCTCACCCCAGGCATGGGTGCCCGATGTGTAGGAACTTACGAGAAACACGGGCAGCGGACCATTCGGCTCTCGTTTTTCGATGCCTTTCTTTTTCAAGAAACCCAACACCTTTTTGGGGTCGTAAGGAATGGCTTTCCCGCCGCGTTTGCTCGGCTTGCTTTTACGGCCCTTCAAATCGATCAGGAACCACTTGGGCGCATTCGAGGTTTGCCTGAGGAGTTCCTCCAACATTCCCTTCCAGTCATTTCCCACCGCGGGAAGCCACCAGAGGGCCACCACGCCGTCCTCGGTCAGGATGGGTTTCGGATGGCCTTCCTTTTTCAGAAACCGTTTCGCCTGGCTGTCGTCATAGGAAACCTGCCCGATACCGAAACCGAGGGGCGCACCCAGGTAACGCAGCACATGCAGGGCGAAGCGGCAGACATCGTCGATCACCACGACGTGAACCAATTTTGTGTTACTCATGACTGGCTCCACGCGAAGGGGCTTGAGTCGTGTCCATTTTGAGGAGTTGGAACCAGAAAAAACCGGTTTCGAGATCGATTTTGGAAATTTTGAGCTTCCAACCCACCGTGGCCGCGGCGAGGTTGGCCAGGTAAAGACCCGTGCCATGGGAGGGAACTTTCCTCTCATGCTTGGGATCAATGGGCTCCTGAAGATCCGTTTCCTTGAGGATCTCCAAACGTTCGGCTACCTCTTTGTCTCTCTTGAAGCCAAAGCCCAATGCAATCAATATTCGGCCCTGAATTTTTGCGTAGGGTTCGCCTTTCGGCATGCTTTCCATAGCCCGCTCTTTCTTGGGCAGGATGTAGACTTTGGGCCCATCTTCCGGGTGATCGTAACTGCCGTGGTAGCGGTCGTTTTGCACCAGCTCTTTAATGGCCAGTTTTAAATAGGTAATTTCTTCCTCGGTAAATGGGATTCCCTTCCTCCTGGAGGGGGGCTCGATATGCCATTGCCGGGATGAATTCCGGTAGGCTTCCTCAAACAGCTTGTGACAAGGCCTGGGCAAGTTCCGCCCTTGTACCTTGACCCAATCGCCCGAGACCGGTCGGGCGCCCTTGTTTTTAGGGTCCAGCAGGCCCTGTAGTACGCGCAGGTTTTTGGGAATGCTCTCCGCCGACCGGGAGCGGCCCAGCAGATATCCCGCGAATTGGCTGGCCGAACCGGGTTTGTGCCGTTCGAGGTCTACCTCTTGCCGATAATTCCAAATCATGAAGGGGTCCAAAACCTGGGCCACCTCCTCCAACTCCAGCACATGTTCGTCCAGGGACTCGAGCAAACCATGACCCAGCACGCCCAGCACGATGTTCTGTTGGGTTGCCGCGCTCCTTCTGAAGTTCGCCGCGGCCCGCTGCAGCTTTTCCAATAGTTGGTCGAAGATGGTGGATTCGGGCTCGAACATTTCATGGCGTCGGACCAAAGATCTCAAGGTTTTTCTCGTGTCCTTACACCATGCCCCCAGGGAAGTGCTGAACAGCACGATTTCGGGGCGAATGCGGTCATCTTTAATTTCCTTGATGTCGAAATTTTTTAAGAGGGGCGTCAACCCGCGTAGCGCACCGTCCAAAAAAAGGCGCGTATGCTGAAACGGATATTTTCGATAGGGTGGAACCACCTCTCCCGTGGGTATGTCCAGATTTCGATTCCAATCCGCATGTTTTTGATTCATGTCGGTTATGAGGCTCTCCACCCCTTTCAAGTCGATCTCGCGTGCGTCGCCGGTCAATTTTTCCGTAAGTTTTGCGATCCACTCCATGATGCGGTTGTAGGGTTGAAAGGCCATGATGATCGAGGTGTTGAAAAAACCGATCTTGTTTTGAGTTCGGGCCTCGTGTATCCGGATCGTCGAAACCTCGGGGTCTTTGTCAACCGGGGTCCTGCCCTTCTGGACAATCAAATTCTTCCTTAACAAATGGGGCAGGGTAAAACCCCGCTCCCGCTCTTTTTTGCAGGCTAACAAAAAGAGCTCGGAAGCGAACGGAGGAACCTCGATTCCAATCTGGCCGAGTGTGGTGAACTGATTCTCGATGCGCTCCAGCAGGTCTTGGGGCAGGCTGGCCTCGGCAAAGCGGTGGGCGATCACGATCGAGGCGCTGGGAACGCAGCAGACACCCAACGCGTAGACCCGCGCGACCTCATGGGCGAGCGCCACGCTCAGTCCGCCCTCCGATTGCGCCACGCCGCTGGCGAAATCGCTTACCGTATAAAAAAACTCCCAAACCCCTTCCCAGGGCATTTCCACGGCCAAGGCTTCTTTTTTATTTTTCCTTTCTCGGTTTTCCACCAGGCGTTTGGCGGCCCTCATCAGGGAAAGGTTACAGGATCGCAAGGTCTCCAGGGCCAGCAGGGAATCGCCCTTGGTCAATAACTGGCGGACCTGGTAGATTCTGCGCTTTAAAACCTGATGAAAGAGGTTGGCAATGACTTTTTGCCCCTCCACGGGGTTGCCCTCTTGATTGGCGCGTTGGGATATTTGCCACAGGGTATCGCCGTCCATGAGGTTTTTTGCCCGTACCATGCGCACATTGGAGTCCTCGTCATTGGAGGCGCCCAGCCAGAGATCGCCTTTCTTTTCCAACTCGTCGAGGATAATGCCGTAAATTTCGGTTTCTTTGCTCACCTCGGCGCGGGAACCAGAACTGGCCACATCGAAGAGTCCGTGATTACAGCGGTTCAAAATGAGCGCGACAATTTCCTTGAAAAGGCGCACATCGTTTAACTTGCGGGCCGAATCCAGCACGCGCTCCAAATGACCCTTGGTGTGCTCGGGGTCCCGTTTTTCCCAGGCTTGGATCAACTCGAATAACGGTCTGACATGCCTGGGCAGCCATTGGGCTTGCACCCCGATCGTATCGATTTTGTTGCGGTCGGCGATACAGCGAATCAGGATGAGAGAAAGCGCCGGGGATGACAAGAAGGTAGCCTCGGTGAGGTGAAAGTCAACCTCCGGGTGGTTTTGGATCCGCCCCCGCCACTTGGCGAAGAGGTCGTTGTACGCACGCTTCCTTCTGGGCGTAAACGGCAAATGGTTGAATTCCAGGATGCGGCAAACACCATCCCCGGAGGCCAGCGCCAAACGAGGAGGAGGCATGCTCCCGCCGCGCGCGTCAGAGGAAATGCGCACCATTTCGGTGGCAAAGGCGGTCGAGCCAAGCTGTATGCGGCCATGGCGTTCCCCTGGCGTAAACCTTTGCCGTTGCTGGCTGGAAGGGCGGTCGTTTCTCTCATTCGTATCTTCTACTTTTTCCCGATCATTGAAGAAAACAGCGGTGCCTTGTTGGGTGATCGCGAGAACCATGGGGATGTCGGCCTCGCCTTCTTCACCCAGGTAGGTGAGCGTATGAATCCTGGCGATGGGAACCCGCTCCCATGTGGCCCATATTTTGGCGAAAGTGGGTTCGGATAGAAGGCCCTCCTCGGCCTGGTTTTCGATCTTCTGCCAGGCGACGATGGTGCCATCCGCGCCGCCAGCGAATATTCTTTCCGCATCTCCGGATTGACGATGGGCGACCGCCCATACCGGGGCGCCCAGATAGCCAACCGGAACGGGTTGTTCCTTTTTTGGCTTTTCTTTTTTTCCGTTCCATTTTCTCAATTCCTGAAGGCCGGGGACCTCGAATTTCCAAACCTGGCCATCCGCGCACCCCGCCACCGCCACATGAGGATTGCCTCCCTCGGAAGAGTTGACTTTGGTCAGCGACCATACCGGATTGCGCTTTATGATGCTGGGGTCCGGAGAAAGGGTGGGGAGCGTGCCGAGATCAAAGGCCAGGAAATTCATTTTCAGGCCGTGGGATACCCGCAGGAGCTTCAGTCTGGGCCGGCCCTGTTCGCCGCGGAGCCCCAATAGTATGAGGCCTGGCTCCAATTCCAGCATGCTGTACACCGATTCGTTTTCCAAATACAAGGTGTGGCGGGGTTTGAAAAGGGATGCGCTCGCGTCTTTGCCGGCCCGGGCGCCGCCCGCCAATTTCAGGCCGGCCCGATCGCCGGATGGCTCCAAACACCATAGCTGGATCGGTTCCCGCCGGGTTTTTGCCTCCTGAGATACGGAAAAGGGTTGGGCCGGGGCCGTAAGTAGAAAATGGGCCGCGGGTTTGGTTTTGGTTCCAGGAATGGCGCCGAATAAAATGTTCCGGCTGTACCCATGAGAGGTGATCCGCACAGGCGGGATTTCAGGCTCCTTGTTTTGGACATGGGTTCCCAGCAAATGCCAGATCGCGGCCTCGCCTTTGACCTGGCCGCGCGTGGGTGAAAAATCCAGGCATCGTTCCAGGTCGTACTTGCTGGTCCTTTGCCCGGGAACCACCCGGAAGATGTCCACGCCTCCCCAAATCCAGGAAACCCCCAGGTAATCTTGACCGCCAATCTGTACGGAACGCAGGTCCCAGGCGGTCCTACCCGCCTGCCGCTTGTAGTGCGCGCTGGCAATCGGGTCCATGCAGCGGTGATAAAGATTGCTCTGGTAAACCAGCCAGTCCAGCAATTTGTTGGGATCGTCCTGCCCTTCCAATAACGAGAGTGGCATTTGAATGCTGAAGCGTTCATTGTAGGAGTTGCCGAACACGCCCCACTTGCGCACGAACAGGATATTCTTTTCCACGGACCGGCGAATGGTTTCCTTAAAGGGAAGGAGGTTTCGATAGGGCCCGGAGTCCTGACTTCCCTCGAAGGGCTCGCCCAGCGTGCGCAACCATCGGATGATGCCGCTATAGGCGGACTCCCTTTTCTCCAAGCCGCAGCGGTGAACCGTCGCCAAAAGGACGTAGGACCACAGGGCGACGGCATTTTCAATCAGCGACGCGCTGTCTTTTTTGGCGCCGGTGTTGTCCATCAGGGCGAGCTCCAACTGAGTAAGCGCGAGCTTTTCGTTGGGATTACCCAAAAATTCGAGCATGGCTCTCAATTTTTCCTCGTCCTCACGCAGGGCCTCGATAAAGTCGGCCACCTCGCGGATATGGTTCCAGCTTGGCGTCAAGGCTTTTGATTCCAGCGGTTGGACGGCGCCCTCGCTCCCGGAAGTTTCCCGAATCGGACGAAAGCCTCGAAGCGTGGCGAGGGTGCGGTTATCGGGAATCGGCTTGGGTTCGTAGCGGCTGATGATGCAGCGGTCGTTGCGGCCGGCCTGACCCACGATCAAGCCTTCGCCGTTGGGGTTCCAGGTCGCATAGGCGCGCAAAACCTGCGCCTCGTCATGGCGGATGCCCGAACGGCGCCAGTTCGGTTTTTGCCAATGGTCAATCTCGGTGGTTTTGAAGTCCCAATAGAGATGGGCCTCCCCCGAGGTATCGGAGACCCACAGATAATAAATACTGTCGTCATATGCATCCGGGTAGAAGGTCATGGCCATGCACATGCCCTTCATGCCGGGCAAGGAAATGCGGGCCGCCGGCGACACCTGGTAACGGCCCTTCCGCGGGGCGAACGTCCCCCCATCCTTCTCCTCATCCTCCACTTCTACTTTTACGGTTTCTTGTCGAAGCAGGTAGACCCCAGTATCCGTGGAAACGTAGACTCCGCTGCTCACCTCGGTATTGGCTAGGCGAGTGATTTTTTGAGAGGAGGCGCCCGCATGCCTTTTTTTATTCAAAGCAAAGTCGACCACGAATCCCGGCGCCTCCCCGTCGGGCCATACTTTTTCCTGCGGCTTGGGAATAATCTTGCCGCCCCTGTTCTCCGCCAACCATACGCGGCCGGTAAGCGAGAAAAAAATCCATCGCCAAATACCGTCCTCCGAGGGTCGGCCAGTGGGCACGGTGGAGCTGATTCCCGCGGCCTGAAGCCGCAATTTCTTTTTTTGCTTACTGGTTGAAAAGGCCGCCATAAAGAGGTCTTTCACGGTGTCTTCGTAGGTATTCAACTCTTCCCGAAAAGCATGGGCCTTTTTACCTCCAGCCTTCTTCAGGTCCGGATTGGGCGGCGCTTGAGGATAAGCGCTCAGTTCTCGATCCTCAATAATCCAACTAAAACCGTAATTGAAGGAAACCAGGAGTCGAGTCTCATCCAACCAACCAAGGTGAGTGACGCTGCCAAGCTCCCCACCCACGGGCTGGGGCCAATCCCTTTTTTCAAGTGTGCAAATCGGTTTGATTACGGTAAATCCAAGCCCATCGTTTTTTCCTGCCTCCTGGGCGCAGGCTTGTTTCCAGTTAATCATATCGATGCTGCTGTCGTTCCTGCCGATCAGCATAAACCCCGGCGCCCATTCACAAAGCGTTCGAATGCCGGCTCGTTCCCGGACCCGCGGTTTGCCGGGTTCCGATTTGGGCTCACAGCTCAGGATGGTGGACTGGAAGTTTTGCGCAAAGAGTTTCTCGTCATCCTGATGTTTAAGCCCGGTTACCACGGTAACCGTGCCATCTTTACAGCCGATGAAAAGCGCATTCCCATCCAAGGAAAGGTCGATATACCTGGGCGCGTAACCACATCGAAAAAAGGCTTCGCCGGAAATAAGGGGCGAACGGTTTGTTTTTCCCTTCTCTGTTTTGCCTCGGTTTGTCAATATATTTAGCTCTTCGTGAGGTCTTGGGAGTGACTAGATAGGTGGGCTAGGTAGCCCGAGATTTATCGAATAAAAAGGGCTAGGTAGGCTCGACGAGCTCGCTTCTAATAATAAATTTCCTGAATTACTTCAATACGTCCATGTTTTGAAATTAGTTTCGATTGCGAAATTATTTGATAGGCGCGGAGTCCGAATATCATCGGGAAAGGAGCGCGGCCAGATTGTAGGGCGGCTAATTGGCGGTGGTGACGGGTTCATGCGCCGCGTTGTCCATGCTGGCCGCCGTTTTCCCTGAGGAAGATTTTTTGCCGGAATCGGCCCCATAAAGGGCGAGTAGCACCTTTTCCGGGGTGATCGGCGCGGAAAAGGGCATTTCTCCATTGGGTCGCGCCGCGCGAATCGCGTTGCGCACCGCGAAATAGGCTCCGATCCCGTACATCAGTGGGGGTTCGCCCACGGCCTTGGATTGGTAGATGGCGTAGGGGCTCCCCTCCGCTTCCAGGAATTGGATGTCCATGCGCGCGGGCGCCGCGTAAATATCGGGAACCTTGTAGGTGGACAGCGCGTTGGAAAGCAGCCGGCCGTTATCGTCGTAGACCACTTCCTCCATGGTCATCCAGCCGATGCCCTGAACCAGCCCGCCCTCCATTTGACCACGGTCGATCATCTCGTTCATGCTCCTGCCCGCATCATGAACCACGGCTACCCGGTCAATGGTGTAGGTGCCGCGCACGATATCCACGGTGGCCGCCACCGCCGCCGCGCCGTAGACATGATAGGCGAAGGGATGGCCTTTCTCCTTGGCGGTATCGAAGTGGATTTCCGGTGTGGCGTAATGGGCTTGTTCCGAGAGATTGACGCGGTTGAGGAATGCCGCCTGCACCAGCTTTTTCCAATCCAGATCGGTCTTTTGTTCCCCTTGGAAGACGCGACCCTCGCGGAGCGTCAATCCATTCCTATCGTCGTGGCTCAATTCGGTCGCGGCCTGGTTCAACAGGCGTTCCCGTAACCTTTGGCAAGCCATTTGAAGCGCTCTGCCGTTGAGGTCCGCGCTGGCGCTGGCCGCGGTTGGCGAGGTATTGGCCACACGCGTGGTATTGGTGGTTTCGATTTTGACCAGGCCCAGTGGGATCGAAAATTCATGAGCCGCGATTTGCGCCATTTTGGTGTTGACGCCCTGGCCCATTTCCACGGCCGCGGTGCTCACGCCCAGGCTACTGTCCTGGTAGATATGAACCAGCGCGCCGGCCTGGTTCATATGCGTTTTTGTGAAGGAGATGCCAAAGCAAATGGGCATCAGGGCCAGGCCTTTTTTAT
Organism: Acanthopleuribacteraceae bacterium; assembly: GCA_041940685.1. Lineage (GTDB taxonomy): Bacteria > Acidobacteriota > Holophagae > Acanthopleuribacterales > Acanthopleuribacteraceae > JBGTRP01. The sequence continues at coordinate 3,868 of JBGTRP010000107.1, read as the reverse complement.
GCAGATTATGGGTCGCGTTGTAGGTCTCAATCTCCTCGCGCCAGGCATCCAGGCGGTTTCGGGCTTCCACCTCCCGCCACGCGCTTTGGGCCTGGCAACCGGCCGCGACCTGGCCGTAGTGGAAGCGCTTGCCGTCCGAAAGCAGGTTCCGTTTCTGGATGATCGAGGCCTTCACGCCCAGAGATTCGGCCGCGGCCGCGATGGCCGACTCGATTACGAACATGCCCTGTGGCCCGCCAAAGCCTCGAAACGCCGTGTTGGGAGGCAGGTTTGTGCGGCAGGGATAGGCCGTGGCGCGCAGGTTGGGAATGAAATAGGTGTTGTTGGCGTGGAACAGGGTGCGTTCCAACACGGCCGGGGACAGGTCAGCCGCGGCGCCGGAATTCTGATGGAAGGCGGCCTCATAGGCCAAGATGCGGTAATCGCTGTCCAGCCCGATTTTAAAATCGGAATCGTAGGGGTGGCGTTTGCCGGTCATGCGCATATCGTCCAGACGGTGGAGCACCAGTTTGGTCGCGCGTTTCAGGCGCAGAGCGCCGAGTGCGGCCATGACGGCCCAGGGCGTGGCCTGATCTTCCTTACCGCCGAAGCCGCCACCCAGCCGTGTGACATCCACCTCGATCTTATGCATGGGAAGGCCCAGCACGCGCGCGGCCGTACGCTGTACCGCGGTGGGCCCCTGGGTGGAGGAAAACACGCGCACCCCGCCGCTCTCGTTGGGATAGGCATAGGCGCCCTGGGTTTCGATGTAGAGGTGTTCCTGGCCGCCGGACTCGGCCCGGCCCTCAAAGATGAAGGCGCATTCGGACCAGGCCGCCTCGGTGTCCCCAATTTTGAAGGTGCGCGGAGGATGGATCAGCAAACCGCGACGGCGCGCCTCACGCGGATCGGTAACCACGGGGAGGGGCTCGATCTCGACCTCGATTTTTTTCGTCGCCGCCCGCGCCTGTTCCTCGCTGTCTGCTAGGACAAGCGCAATGGGCTGACCCATAAAGTGGACCTCGTCCTCGGCAAACAGGGGTTCATCGGGAATAATTCCGCCGATCTGGTTTTCACCGGGAATATCCTCGGCCGTGAGCACCGCGGCCACGCCCGGCATTGAGCGAGCCGCTTTCAGGTCGAGCGCGAGGATGCGTCCATGGGCCAGGGGTGAATCGAAAACCGCGCCGTGCAGCGTATCCCGCCGTATGGGGATATCGTCCAGATAGATAGATTCGCCGCGCGTGTGGGTGCTGGAATCGATGTTCTTCATACCAGTGCCTCCGAAACCAGGGAGCGGGGAAAACAGGTGAGAAAATGCGCGTAGATCAACTGGCGCAACAATAGCCGTTTGTATTCGGCTGAGCCGCGCGCATCGCTGATGGGCGAGATTTCCTTCAGCGCGATGGCCGCGGCCTCGCGAACGGTGCGGTCATCCGGTTTTTTCCCAACCAGATACGCCGACGCCTCACGAAGGAAAAGCGGAATCGGCGCGACGCCGCCCGCGGAGAGTCCGGCCTCGACAATGACCCCGTTTTCCATTTCCACGCGCAAGGCGCTGTTGACGCTGGCGATATCCAAGTGGGTGCGTTTGCATATCTTTTCGAAATTAAAATGGGTGTTTGGGCCAGGAGCGGGGAAAGAGATGGCGGATACCAATTCGTCCTCCGCCTTGTCGAGCTGCTTGTAACCCAAATAGAAATCTTCCAGCGCTAGGTTTCGTTTTTCCTTTCCGCGAATGAGCAAAATCTCACTGCCCAGGGCCAGAAAAAAGATGGTGAGGTCGCCGATCGGCGAGGCGTTGACCAGGTTGCCGACAAGAGTGCCCATGTTGCGAATGGGGGTGGAGGAAACCAGTTTCATGTAATCACGGATGTGGGGCAGCATTTTGGCAATCAGGGGCGAGGCGCGCAAGTCTTCCGCGGTGGCGCACGCGCCGATGACGCAACGGCCTCCCTCCAGGCAGATTCCCTTGAAATCGGGACGGTCGAAAACCAGTTGAATTGGGCGTTCCGCCATTTCCTCGGGCCTTTGAACGAAAAGATCGGTTCCGCCGCCAACGACCTGAGCCGCGTCCACGGGAGCCGTTTCCTCGCGAATGCGGTCGCGCAGCCGGATGAGGCGCTGAAAAACCGCGGGAAAGTAATCTGGCAGGAAACCCCGCTGAACGAGCCAGCCCGGAATGTCCTCGGCATCCCGGCCGCCAAGTTGATTCGCGATCGCCACGGCCGCCCGCTCCAATGACTTGTAGCCGGTGCAGCGGCAAATATTGCCGTCCATGGCCGCGACCGCGGCCGCTAGATTCGCGGGCCCCCCGTCCAGGCAGAAGCCTGCCAGGGAGACCACGAAACCCACGGTGCAAAAGCCGCATTGGGTAGCGCCCTGATCGACCACCGCGCGTTGGATGGGTGTCAGCCCTTCGCGGTTCAGACCCTCGATGGTGACGATGTGTTTGCCGGACGCGTTGCCCAGCGGCATGAGGCAAGAGGTCATGGATTGATAACGGAGCCGCTTGCCGTCCGGTTCGCCCACCAAAACGGTACAGGCGCCGCAATCGCCCTCGCGGCACCCGATCTTGGTGCCCATCAATTGTTGGTCTTGGCGGATGAAATCCAGCAGCACCATTCCTGCCGGAAGCCTGGTTTCCATGGTCCGGTCATTCAAAATAAAACGGATCGGCGTTTCCAATGGGGAGCTTCTCCTCTCCAGCGCTGGGGAAAAGGACGCCATCAAGGCTGGAAGTCAGCGATGGTGAAAGGTATGCGTCGCGTGTCCTGAACTCCTAGTATAGCAAAACCGTTCAGCTCCGGCTTGTAAGAGCCGAGGCGTTCCGACTGCCGTTACCGGCCTCGGGTTCCCGATCCGCGCCCTAGCCGCCTTGGGAACCAAAACCTTTCATTTAGTGTGGTGTTTGGATTGCCAAGCAGGCAGGTTTCAAATGCCGGGTACAAGGAATGCTGGCTTTTCCCACTTAAAATTGGCGCCTGAAACCTTGTCCGTTGGGACGCCCTCAACCGGTTTCCGCAATTCCTGTCCGGCCGGGAAGCCTCCAGCTAGCTTACAAGCCTACCCTGCTGAGCACCCAATCCTCGTCGGTCTCATGGATGATGTAGGCGCGGTTCTTATCAGCGGATACGCACAGCACCGGCGATTGGTAGGCGCCGGGAAAGGCGCGCAATAACTTGCCCTCGAAATCCACCGAGATTAACTGAAAGCTCACGGGCCCCTCGCCTCCCGTGGGTCCGCTCCTGGCGCGCATCAGCAACACTTCCTGGGGCGAGCGTACGGCCATGGCCGCGCAAACCTGATCGGCCTCCATGCGCATGGAATAGCTGATGCTGCCGTCCGGCATTTTCTGTTGAGCCATCTCCGCCTTGGGTTCGCGTGGGACGAAATTCAGGGGGAAGGTCGCCTTCTTCTCGGTTTTCCCATCGTAGACATTCAACTCATTGACAATGCTACCCGCGTAAACCACCTTGTCGTCCACCAGGTCGACGGAGCGTGGGCACTTGTAACGCGACAGGCGTTCCTGGCACCAGGTGATCAATTCATCCGGATCCGGGGGGTCGGTCGGATGGAAGGGGACCACCAGCGCCTTGAGTTCTTCGCCCATCTCCGAGTGGGGAACCCCGATGCAGGCCACGTCGGCCACCGCCGGGTGCTCGATCAGGACTAACTCAGATTCTGCCGGGTACACATTTACCCCACCGGAGACGACCATGTCGCTGAACCGGTCTGTGATGAAGACGTAACCGCCGCTGTCGACATAGCCGATCTCACCGAGGGTGAAGACCGCGGGCGCGATGTGGGCAGCCGCCGTCTTCTCCGGGTCGTTCGGGTAGATGACCCCCCGGCCGGTGGCGTCCCGGAAGAACAGGCGCCCCTCGGT
>JBGTRP010000106.1:0-13128 GCA_041940685.1 Acanthopleuribacteraceae bacterium | reverse complement strand
TCCCTCCGGTTTTGGGAAGACGGCGGCGGGGATTCTTTGCCATCCGTTTCCAACCTGACCGAGTACCAGCAAATCCTGTGGCGGGCGCAAAAGCTGGTCACCGGCAAACCCATGCTGGTCATTCCCGTGCTGATCTACATTCCTACCGCGGTGGACTATGCCTGCTTCGACGCCGCCCTGCGCTCGTTGGCGCGGGAAGATGCGATGCTGCGCAGCGTGATCCGGGAGGAAGCGGGGGTTCCGAAGATCGCTCCGCTGGAAGAGGTCGATCTCGGCACGAGGTTGCTGGATCTATCCGCGGAAGCCGATGCTCCTGCCGCCTGTCAAAGCTGGGCGGAGGCCCAGGCGCAAAAACCCTTCTCCTGGGATCGAAAACCATTCGATTCCGTTTTGATTAAGCTGGGTCCGGATCATTACGCCTGGTACCTTGGCCTGAATCATATCCTGTTCGATGGCTGGTCCTATTTCCTGATTTACCGCTTCGTGGCCGAGCGGTATGGTTTGGCGAGGCTGGGCAGCTTGGAGCGCGCCCCAACGCCGCCTCCTTTCCAGGATTTTCTGGCCCATGAGCGCGAATTCCGCGCCTCGAATCCTTACCGGCGGGCGAAAGGCTACTGGGAGGCCAAGCTGATGGACCCGCCCCCGCCCCTGCATTTTTACGGCCGCGCGTTTTCCGGTTCGAAAACCTCCGTACGGCGCCTGTCCCACGAAATGAATGAGAGCCGGTCCGAGGGATTGCGCGGCCTCGCTTTACGCTCAGGATTCCGTCAAGGCTCAACCGATATGACGCTCTGCAACCTCTTCCTCACGGTGCTGGGCTGCATGCTTCACGGAATCGCGGGTTCGCGGCGCTTTTCCGTGGGCGTGCCCTACCACAACCGCCGCTCCAGGCGTTTCCGACAAACCCTGGGTAGCTTCATGCATATCCTCCCCCTGGAGATGAGGGTCGAGCGGGGAGAAACCTTTGCCAGCCTGTTTCAAAAAATTCGCTCTGAAAACCAGAACAATCTGCGCCATGGGTCCTATCCCTTGGCGAACAGCTTGGGTGCGGCCTACCAGGTGGAATTCAACTACATGCCCATGACCCTGACGCCCTTTGCCGAAACCAGGGTAAGGCCGCGCTGGCTGCACCCCAATCACGGCCGTGAGGCCTTGGCGCTTCAGGTCCATGACACCACCCGGAAGGGCGTCTATACCATCGAATTCGATTTCAACCTGGAGGTGTTTGATCAGGATCTACAAACCCTCGCCATTCAGCATTTCAATAAAGCCCTGGACGCGATGCTTGCGGACCCGGAATCTTCCCTGGAACGGGTGGAGCTGCTTTGGGATGAAAACCAAAAAGATAGGATTTCCTTGTTGGAAAAAGAGGCTGACTTTGACTTTGATTTCTGAGGCGGCACGTCGGGAACGGGCATCACATGAAAGGAGGAACCGGGCTCCCGCCTCGATCGTGGAGCAATTGCAGATCCGTGCGCTCACTTGCCCCGATCTTCGAATCTTTACTTTTTTAGAGCGGGGCGAACGGGAGGCGGGAAGCCTCAGTCTGGCCGAGTTGGATTGCCGCGCCCGTTTTCTCGCCGCCAAACTCTTGGAAAGGAGCCTGGAAGGGAAACCGCTATTGCTGCTCTACCGTCCGGGTCTGGATTTCATTCTCGCTTTCCTTGCCTGCCTGATTGCCCGCGCGATTCCCGTTCCGGTCTCCGCGCCTCAACCCAACCGGCCCATGCCGCGTTTCGATGCGCTGCTGGAGGACGCGGGCGTGGCGGCGGTGCTCACCACGGAGAATTTTCAGCAAAATTTATTGTCGCGGCCGGAAGCTCATCCTCGAATGAAGCGCCTGCTCTGGCTGGCGACTGACCGAATGGTTTTCCACGAGGTTCCGCTCCCCACTTTTCCAGAGGTCCGCGGCTCGGACTTGGCCTATTTGCAATACACCTCCGGTTCTACTTCCCGGCCCAAGGGTGTGCGGGTGACCCATGGCAATTTGCTGGCAAACCTGGCCGAGCTCGAGGAGGCCCTCGACCTCAGGGCCGATAGCGTGATTGCCTCCTGGCTGCCCCACTTTCACGATATGGGCCTGGTCTTCGGCATTCTGCTTCCGCTGTACAGCGGAATTCCCACGATACTCATGGCCCCGATCGCCTTTATCCAAAAACCGATTCGTTGGCTTCAGACGCTTACCCGTTACCGGGTCACCCACGGCGGTGGGCCCAATTTCGCCTTTGACTTGTGTGTAAGTCGAACCGACGCCGCCAGACGCAAGGGCCTCGACCTTCGCTCCTGGCGCGCGGCGTTCAACGGTTCCGAACCCATCCGCGTGGAGACCTTCCAACGCTTCTGCACGACCTTCGCGGCCTACGGCTTTAAGGAGACCGCGTTCTGTCCGGCTTATGGATTGGCGGAGGCCACTTTGTTGGTGACGGTGAACAAACCGGGCAAGGCGGCCAAGTTCCCACGCCTCCGGGCGCGGGACCTGGAAGAGGGCCGCGTTCGTGAAGCCTCGGACCCCAATGAACCGAGCCGCTGTCTGGCGGGTTGCGGCTCCCTATTCGGCGCTACCCGGGTGCGGATCGTCGATCCCGTGACGCGGCAATTGCGCGAGCCTGGCGAAATCGGTGAAATCTGGGTCTCGGGACCTTCGGTTGCCGGCGGCTACTGGCGCAAGCCGGAAGCATCCGAACGCGATTTCACGGCCCGGATCGATGAAAGCGGCGAGGGGCCCTTTCTGCGCACGGGCGACTTGGGTTGCTGGTTTCGCGGGGAGCTCCTGATCACGGGCCGCCTCAAGGATCTGATCATCGTGGCCGGACGCAACTACGATCCCGCCGATATCGAGCTCACCGCGAGCGGTTGCCATCCCGCGTTGCAAGCCTCTTCTTGCGTCGCTTTTTCCGTAGAGGGCGAGCAGGGCGAGCGGGTTGTGCTTATGGCCGAGGTGGTGCGTTCCTACAAGCCCGAACAGGATGCCTCTGGATTGGAAAAGGGAACTGGCGCCAGAAGCGGGCGCATCCTGGTTCCGGCTTCCTTGATCAAAACCATTCGGAGCGCCGTCTCCGAGCATCACCAACTTCCATTGAACGCGGTCGTTCTCCTCAAAAGCGGCGCACTCCCCAAAACCACCAGCGGCAAAATTCAGCGCCATCTCTGCCGTCAAGCCTTTCTGGATGGCAATACTCTCAAACCCTGGAGCTGACCCGTTCAGCCCCGCCTAAAAGGAACCGGATATGGCCAACAACTTATTCGCATATGAACCCACGAGGGAAGAACAGCGCTTCCTGAGGAAGGCCCGCCAGCTATTCCAGGAGCACATCCTGCCCGCGCGCGCCGAACTGGACCGGGCGAACCAAAGTCCGGACGCCATTTTCCAGGTCTTTCGCGAGGCCGGTCTGTTTCCCGCGATGTTCCCGCGGGAAGTGGGCGGCTCGGGTTTTCATCCCATGGTCCCCATGCTCCTGATGGAAACCATGGCGGAATACTGCCTGGGCATCGCCACCTGCTTCGGGGTGACCACGGCGCTGGCGCCGCTGCCCCTGATGTTAGACGGCGCCGAGGACCAGAAACGGCGCTTTCTACCTTCGCTGGTCAGCGGGAAATGGCTGGGCGCCTTTGCCATGACCGAACTGGAAGCGGGCTCCGATCTTTCTGCCATTGCCACCCGAGCTGAAAAGGTAGGGGACCACTACATCCTCAACGGGGAGAAAAAGTGGATCACCAACGCGGGTTTTGCCGATCTGTATTTCATTTTTGCCGTCACCGACCCCACGCGCGGCGTGACCGGCGGACTCTCTTGTTTTGTAGTGGAAAAAGAGCGGGATGGGCTCTCCTTTGGAGCGCTCGAGGACAAGATGGGCATTCGCTGTGTTCCCAACCGTCCGATTCTGCTCGAGAACGTGAAGCTGCCGGTAGCGAACCTGGTTGGCATGACGCCCAACCGCGGCTTTCTGCTGGCCATGAAAACCTTGGCGAAGAGCCGATGCAAAGTGGCGGCCACCGCGGTGGGACTGGCCCAGGCCGCTTATCAAGAGGCGGCCAAATACACCCGCGGCCGCAGGCAGTTCGGCAAACGGGTGATCGATTTTCAGGCTGTCCAGCACATGCTGGCCGAAATGGCGGTTCGCATAGAAACGGGCCGCCTGTTAGCCCACAAGGCCGCTTGGCAGGTCGAGGCGCTCGCCCACCGCAAGGCCATGAAATTGGCCGCCATGGCCAAGCTGTACTGCTCGGAAATGGCCATGCGGGTCGCCACCGATGCGCTTCAGCTTCACGGTGGCTATGGTTTCGTCAAGGACAATCCCATTGAAAAAATGTTCAGGGACGCCAAGATCCTCGCCATCTACGAGGGTACCAGCCAGTTACTGAAAAACCAGATCGGCGCGGACATCATCGCCGAATCCGCGGGGTTTGCCGCGGAGGAGAAACGCGGTAGTTCCAAGCATTAAAGGAGTTCCCATGCAAAATCCTTCATTTTCAGATTTCAAACCCGACAATGGGGCCATGCCGACAGCGGCGCAGATTTTGGATTGGCTGGTGGTCCAATTTGGGGAGGTTACCGGCGAGGACCCGGCCAGTATCGATGTGGATGGACCGCTTGCCGAATTGGGTTTGGGCTCGGTCCAATTGATCGGGTTGGTTGGGGAAATGGAAGATTGGCTGGACCGCGAGTTGCCCGGCTCCCTGCTTTGGGATTTTTCGACCCTACGGGAGGTGGCCAGCTTCCTCGCGAAGGACCTGGCCACGCCCTCCTGAGTCCCGGTCCTACACGCTGTAAAACCGGCTGCCGGAAAGGAGAAAAGAAGTTCCAATGATGCGAAGAAAGTTGTGCTACCATAGGGTTCTTTTGGAGAATCTCGCCAGGAAAATTATTTTATTCGAATGGTTTGCATCAGCCGTGAACCGGTTTCCCGCCATTGGCTTTGACAGGGGCGCCCGGGTGGCCGGTTCCGGGCGCGGAAGGTGGAATTTTTCTCTCTCCAAAAGGGTTTGGACGACCTCACCCATCCTGAACACGCGTCACCATGGTCCAACCCCTGGTCGCTTCAATATAAAGGGCAGGGTTCCCGGCGCCGACCGGCTCGCGAAATTCACTCCTCACGGGAATCAAACATGAGGAATCAATCGGCTTCCATCGACATGTCCACGCTCCATTCTCAGCGTCTTTACTGGAGCAAAAAATTGGCGGGAAACCCGCCAAGCGCGAGCCTGCCCATGGATTACTTCACCGGACGTGACGCGGCGGCGCGAGAGCGGGGTTCATGGCGCTTCGAGCTCCCGGATGCGCTGGGACGCGACGTCCTCAAGTTGGCCAAGGGGTCGGAATTGGCCCAATTCCTGATACTGACCTGCACCCTGAAAATCCTGCTCGCCAAATATCTCGGCACGGGCGAAATTCTACTTGCCGCGCCGCGTTATCATCCACGGGCCAAGGGCGGCGGGGAACCCGGATGGACGCCGCTCTTCTCAGAACTGGAATACGGGCGATCCTTTAAAGCCAACTTGTTGCATGTCCGTCAAACCGTTTTGGAAGCCTACAGTAACCAGAATCTGACAATGGAAGAGATCGCCGCCTGTCTCGGCCGCGAGCGGGAAAACCCTGCATGGATCGCCGAAATTGCCGTTGCCTTCGAGGGCCTCCATGATCCGCTTCCTGATTTGGAGCCTTCCCACGCCCTGACGCTCTGCTTTTCCCGCGTTCAATCCGTGCCGGATGGGACGGCGCTTGGCGTACATATTCAATACGATGCCGACCGCTACCTGCCGGAATCGATCGCGCGGCTGGCGGACCAATTTTGCGTCTTGCTGACCCGGGCGCTGGCTTTTCCGGATCTGCCGCTAACCGCGTTGGACCCGCTCGATCAAGCCGAACGCGAGCGCTTGCTGTTTGAGCTGAACCAGACCACGCGCCCCTTTCCTCTCAACAAGATGTTCATCCAGGTATTCCAAGATCGCGCCCGGCAGCAGCCCGATGCAACAGCGGTCACCTACGAGCATCGTTGTCAAACCTATGCGGACTTGAAAGCCGAAGTGGACCGCCGCGCTTGCGCGCTACAGGCCATGGGGATCGGCCCCGAGGCGCTGGTGCTGTTGTGGGGCGAACGCGATCCATCCATGATGGCAGCAATTTTGGCGACATTCAAGGTTGGCGGCGCTTACGTGCCCGCCGATCCGGCCTACCCGGAGGAACGGCTCCTGCATCTGATTCGTCACAGTGGCTGCGCCCTGGTGCTCGTTTCCGACAATCATCGCGGGTCCGCGGCATCCCTGTTGTCTCGGCTGGAAGCTTCCAAGCGGCCAGAGTTGGTCCCGCTGGCGCGTTTCGGTCTAGATACCGGTATCCCCATCGACGCGCCCGAACACCGGCTCCTTCCCAACCAACTCGCCTATGTCATCTACACATCGGGTTCAACGGGCCAGCCCAAGGGCGTCATGGTCGAACAGCGCGGCATGCTGAACCATCTTTACGCCAAGGCGGAGGATTTGGAGCTTGACGCCGCGGACACGATCGCTCAAAACGCGTCCCAAGCCTTCGACATTTCGGTCTGGCAATTTTTGGCGGCGCCCTTGGTGGGCGGCAAGCTGTCTATCGTGGCCGATGCGGTCGCGCATCATCCAGCCGCGCTTAAGGAGCGGGCAATCCAGCAGGGCGTAACCATTCTGGAGGTGGTTCCATCCTTGTTAAGCGCCCTTCCGGAGCTCGTGCCGGGGACAAAAGCCAAGGGTCAACCCTGGCCCTGGCTACGCCGGCTCCTGGTTACCGGGGAAGCGCTTCCTCCGGAGTTGTGCCGCCGCTGGTTACGAATCTACCCCTCAATTCCCCTGGTCAATGCGTACGGTCCCACGGAATGCTCCGACGATGTCAGCCATTTCGAGATTCCCGCCCCACCCGCGGACCGGGTCCGCCTCATGCCTATCGGAAAACCCGTGGGAAATATCCGCCTTTACGCGCTGGACCCTTACGGGCTGCCCGTTCCCCACAAGGCCAGGGGCGAGTTGTACGTGGGCGGCGTCGGCGTGGGCCGCGGATATAAGGGCGATTCTCCTCGCACCGCCGCCGTGTTTCTGCCGGACCCGTTCGCCGGCATCCCCGGAAGCCGCCTCTACCGGACCGGAGACCGGGTTCGCCTCTTGGGTGATGGAAACCTGGAATTTTTGGGCCGCTTGGATGGGCAGGTCAAGATGCGGGGGTACCGCATCGAGCTGGGCGAAATCGAGGAAACGCTCTGCCGCCATGCCGGGGTGATGCGCGCCGCGGTTTTGGTTCGCGAGGATGCGGGAAGTGGTAAAAATCTCGTGGCCTACGTCACCACGGCCTCCCCGGCGCCCGAGCCCTCGGAGCTGAAAAACTTTCTGGCAAAACGCTTGCCCGAATACATGTTGCCGGCCGTGATTCTGAGGTTGCCTGCCTTCCCCTTGCTGCCCAATGGCAAGATCAACCGGGCGGCGCTGCCCAAACCCGAGTTGTCCAAGCGCCGGTCAGTTACCGCGCCCCGGAACGACACCGAAAAAACCCTGCTCGCCATCTGGCGTGAAGTGCTGGCGAAACCGGCCATGGGGATTCACGATAATTTTTTCGAGTGGGGCGGCGATTCCATTCTCAGTATCCACATCGTGTCCAAGGCCCATGCCAAGGGTCTGGAGCTTATGCCCAACCAATTGTTCGAACACCAGACGGTCGCCCAACTTTCCGGAGTGGCGCGACCCGCCAAGGTTTCGGCTCCATTGGAGCGTTCCCCTGAAGGACCGGTTCCGCTGACGCCCATTCAAAGTTGGTTCTTCGATTGCGGCCTGAAAAGACCACACCACTTCAACCAGACCTTTCTGCTGGAGTGGGCCCAGCCATTAAGCGCCAGCGCTCTGGAGGCGGCGCTTCGGTTCATCGCCTCCTGGCATGACGCCTTGAGGCTCCGCTTCCGGCAGACCGCCACGGGCTGGGAGCAGTGGCCCTCGGGAGACAGGCCTTCGATTCGTTGCGTGGATCTGGATCGATTGAACCCGGAGGCGTCGGGGCGGGCCATCACCCGGCAGGCGGCATTCGTTCAAAGTCAGCTCGATTTCGTGGCGGGACCGCTCTTTCGGGTGGTGATTTTCAGGCCCAAGGCACCGGAGAATCCCAGGCTGCTGATAGCCATGCATCACCTCGTGATCGATATCTTTTCCTGGCGGATTCTGCGCGAGGACTTGTGGACGGTTTACCGTCAAACATTGCTGGAACAACGGCCCTCGTTGCCGCCCCAAACCACGTCTTTCCGGGAATGGGCCGCCTGGCTGGCGGCATTTGCCAATGGCCCGGAAATCCAGGCGGAATGGGACTACTGGCGCAATGAAATGGCGGCCCTCGATCCGGCCCCGCCCTCGCTTCCCCGGGACCAGGATTTGGGTCCCAATAATGTGCGGTCGATCCGCTCTCTGGCGCTGCGGTTCAGCATCGAGGAGACCGAGACCCTTTTGCGCCTGGGCGCACGGCGCTACCGCGCACACGCCGACGAGATCCTGATCGCCTTGCTGGTGCGGGTCTTCCAATCCTGGACCGGCGACGATAGGGTTTGGATGGAAGTGGAGGGCCATGGCCGCGAGAGTCTGGAGCGGGGCTTGGACTTGACCCGCGGGGTGGGCTGGTTCGCCAGCCTGTTCCCTCTGGTGGTGACGGGGGCGGCTTCCCGGAGCGGGAGCGATAGCCTGAAGCTCGTGAAGGAGAAACTGCGGCCGCTCCCGCACGGCGGCATTGGTTTTGGTCTCTTGCGCTACGCGACCCGCGACCCGGCCATCCGGACCTGGGCCTCGAGCCTGCCCCGGGCGGAGATTTCCGTCAATTACTTCGGCCAAATGGGGCATGAGGGCGAGGCTTCCGGCCCCCTCGCGCCCGCCCGTGAAAACGCGGGGCCCTCGCGCGCCCAAGATGACGAACGGCCCTATCTCCTGGAAGTGGGGGCCGCTGTCGTGTCCGGCGGCCTGAGGCTCACCTGTTGGTACAGCGAAAACAAACACGCGCGCAAGACAATCGACAGGCTCGCACATGGGTTCCGGGACGAGTTTCACGCCTTTATCCAGGAATCGGCGCGCGCCGGCGCGGGCTGGTTCTCACCCTCCGATTTCAGCGCTTCGCGTTTGAGCGCTCCCCAGTTGGATGTCTTACGCGCCGCCGTCCTGGAACGGGGCTATTCACCGGAGGATGTGGAAGACCTATACGATTGTTCTCCCTTGCAACAGGGACTTTTGTTCCATGCATTGTTCGCCGGCGACAGCGGGGTGTACATCATTCAATCCCACCGCACCATTTACGGTCCCCTCGACCTGGAGATCCTCACTCGGGCCTGGCGCCAGATACTGGAGCGCCACGCGATTTTGCGCTCCTCCTTCTACTGGGAAGGTCTGGATCAGCCACAGGGCCTCGTCCATCGCCAACTGAAACTGGAGCCGCAACGGTTGGATTGGAGCGCGCTCTCCAAGCGGGAACAACAACGGAGCCTGGCCGACTTTTTAGAGCGGGACCGCGCCAAGGGATTTGACCTCACGGCGCCCCCGCTCATGCGCCTGGCCTTCATCAAACTGGACGAGGTTCGTTCCTATTTCGTCTGGAGTTTCCACCACCTGTTGTTGGACGGATGGTCCTCGGCCAAGCTCACCCAGGAAGTGGTGGCCCTCTACATGGCGCTTCTGGAAGGCAGGAGCCCCGCGTTGGAACCCGTATGGCCCTATCGCGAGTTCATTCTGTGGCTGCACCGGCAGGATCCCCGGGAGGCAGAGGAATTCTGGCGTAAAAAACTGAAGGGTTTTCAATCGCCCACCCCGCTGGGCATGGAGGCGCGAAACCCCGCCTCGGACGGACAAGGTCCGGGCCGCGGCTTGGAAAGCACACGCGTTCTCTCCCGCGAAACCACCGCGCTGCTCGAAAGTTTCGCCAAGCGGCATCAACTGACCCTATCCACCCTGACCCGTGGCGGATGGAGCCTGTTGATGGGGCTTTACGCCGGCGAGCGGGACATCCTTCACGGCGTTACGGTCGCGGGTAGACCGGCCTCCCTCCAGGGTTCGATGGAGATGGTGGGCCTGTTCATCAATTCTCTGCCATGCCGGGTTTTGTTGCGTCCGGAGCGGCCTTTCATGGCCTGGTTGACCGAACTGCAGAAGGACTTGGCGGACACGCGGCGCTTCGAATACGTGTCGCTGCCCTCGATCCACGGCTGGAGCGAGGCGCCGCGCGAGCAATCGTTATTCGCGTGTTTATTCGTCTTCGAAAATTACCGCACACTGGCCCCGATCCACGCTGAAGGCGGCGAGGTCAGCTTCAGCCCCGCGCGTTCTCTCGAAAAAACGCACTATCCGCTGACCCTGGTGATCGAGCCGCGCGGTTCCATGGTGATCCGCTTGTTATACGGAGAAGCCCAATTCGACAAAGAAACCATGGACCGGTTGTTGGCCCGGTACGAGACGGTGTTGAAAAACATGGCCTCCAACCCCAACCAGGCGTTGGGCGACATGGCGCTGATCGAGGAGCAGGAACGTCTCCGGCTACTGCATGACTGGAACGATACGGGTTCGGACTTTGGGGGCCCGAAAATCTTTTGGCTCATGTTCCAGGAGCGCGCCGCGCGCGGCCCGGATCACACGGCTTTGGCATTCGGTTCGCGCCATCTGGACTACGCCCAGTTAGACGAGGCCGCTATGTTCTGCGCGAACCGACTTCGCGCCGCGGGCGTGGTTCCCGAAACGCGGGTGGGCGTGCTGTTGGAACGCGGGCCGGAGGCGGTAGCGGCAATGTTGGCAATCCAGGCCGCGGGGGGCGTTTACCTGCCTTTTGATCCGGCCCATCCGCCGCGGCGCATGCGGGCCATGGCCGCCGACGCGGGTATGGGCGTGCTGATCACCCAGCGTTCCTTGTCGGAGGCGTTTGCGGATCATGGCGCGGAGGTTCTATATCTGGAAGATCTTTTAGCGGGGCCCCGGGAACGAAATCCCGGAGGTTCGCGATGGGTTCCGGCTCGCGTCCACGCCGGGCAACTGGCCTACATGATCTTTACATCCGGCTCCACCGGCAGGCCCAAGGGTGTGGCCGTTTCCCATGCCGGCCTCTACAACCTGGCGTGTTCTCAGCGGGCTTGCCTCGATACCGATCCACATGAGCGGGTGCTTCAATTCGCGTCGCCGAGCTTTGACGCCTCAATCTTTGAAATGGTGATGGCGCTTGGCGCGGGTGCCGCGCTTTGCCTGGGCGCCGCCGCGGAAATTCTGCCGGGAGGTCCGCTTGGGTCGTTCCTGGACACGCGCCGCGTTACGCTGGCGACGCTCACGCCCTCCGCCTTGGCCATGCTGCCCGTCCGCAAGCTACCCGCGCTGCGCAAGCTCACCGTGGCCGGTGAGGCCTGCCCGAGCGATTTGGTCGAACGCTGGTCGCGCGGCAGGCGTTTTTACAACCTCTATGGCCCCACCGAGGCCGCGGTCTGGTCGACCATGGCGTTGTGTGAATTTGCCGGGGGCGCGCCCTCCATCGGACGGCCCATCCCCAACAGCGCCGCGTTCGTGCTCAATGAACGGCTCCAGCCACTTCCACCCAAGGCGCCGGGAGAACTGTGCCTCGCTGGGAAGGGTTTGGCGCGCGGTTATTTCCGGCTACCCGCACTGACCGCCGCGGCCTTTGTCCCCCATCCTCATGCCCCAACCCCCGGAGATCGGCTTTACCGCACCGGTGACCGGTCCCGCTTCCGCCTGAATGGCGAATTGGAATTCCTGGGTCGCCTCGATCACCAGGTAAAAATTCGAGGCGTGCGCATCGAGACCGGCGAGATCGAGGCCGTATTGAACCGGCATCCGGAGGTCGTTCGCGGCCTGGTGACCGCGGATTTTGACGGCGATGGTCAGGGTCGTCTGGCGGCCTACGTGGTTTGCCGCGGGGAACCCAAGCCCACGCCGGACCAGTTCAAGAGTTTTCTGCGCGAGGCGCTGCCCGAATCCATGGTTCCCCCAGCGTTGATGATCTTGGAGAAGTTTCCCTTACTCGCCAGCGGCAAAATCGACCGGGGTTCGTTGCCCGAGCCGGAAACCGGACGGCGCCAAGTGGGAACGCGGTACGCCGAACCCGCGACGGAAGTAGAGAAACGGCTGGCCGCACTGTGGCGCCGCGTTTTGAAGATCGAAAAGGTGGGCGCGCATGACAACTTTTTCGACCTGGGAGGGCACTCGCTCCACCTGGTCCGTATCCACGACGAGCTTCAGAGCTTGTTTCAACAGGAGATTCACCTCACCGATATTTTTCATTACCCCACAGTTCACGGCCTCGCCGGGAGGCTGCTGGCCAGGAAGCTGGACCCCGCATCCTCGCTGGGCGCGGCGGGCCTTGCGCGCGTCAGTGGAACGACGCGGGAAGAGGCCTCAACGCCCGAAAAGGGAAATGAGTTGGATCGGTTGCAACGGCTACGCCAACGGCGCCAAAACGTGAAACAGGAGTTGGGCTGAAGTGAGCGCATCCGCCAAAAATCCAACTTGGACCGGGCTCGAAATTGCCGTAATCGGCATGGCCTGCCGTTTCCCGGGCGCCGACGGGCCCGATCAGTTCTGGACCAACCTCCGCGATGGCGTAGAATCGATCCGCTTTTTCAGCCAGAATGAATTGCGCGAAGCGGGCGTACCCGAGGCCCTGTTGGCCAATCCCCGCTACGTGCGCGCCAACGGCTGGCTCGAGGGCGTGGATTTGTTCGACGCCGCCTTTTTCGACATCGGCGAACGGGAAGCGACCATTCTCGATCCGCAACATCGCCTTTTCCTGGAATGCTCATGGGAGGCGCTCGAGCACGCGGGCTATGGCAACGACCGCTACCGCCCGCTTACCGGCGTATACGCGGGCGCAGGCATCAACGCCTACTTTCGTCACCTGCTGGCCAACCCCGGTTTCCTGGCTACCTTGGACCGCTTCAATTACGGCATCGACATCGACAAGGACTCTCTGGCGACGCGCGTGTCCTACAAATTGAATCTCAGGGGTCCGGCCATGGCGGTGCAAACCTCCTGTTCCACCTCGCTGGTAGCGGTGCAGACCGCCTGTCAAAGCCTGCTGAGCGGTGGTTGTGACATGGCGCTTGCCGGCGGCGTAGGCCTCGGCGCGCTGACCAAAAGCGGTTATCTCTACGATGAGGG
>JBGTRP010000105.1:0-13136 GCA_041940685.1 Acanthopleuribacteraceae bacterium | reverse complement strand
GGCCGTCTCAGGGTCTCCAGCTCCGCGGCGAGAAACTCGTCCAGCGCGTCGGTAACCCTTTGGCGGAATTGGTTTTGGCTCTGATCATGTGACAAGGCGTTCGCTCCTATCTGGAATGCCACCATACCATAGCATAAAGCAGGATGAAGAGGAGGCCCAGCTTGCGGGATGCGGGCCTCTTCTTCAGGCTCAAAAAGGTGAAGGCCAGCATGGTTGCGCCCAGGTGCAGATAGGGCCAAGCCGCGCGCGCGGTGATCGATGGCACGGCCGCCGTGTCAAAGGGATAAAAGATCGCGGAAAGGCCGATGACCAAAGGCACGCTGACCAGGCAATCGCCGATCAGGCCGCTGAAACCGAGGCTCCCGCCGCGGATGGCCAATCGCAAAAGCAAAAAGCTTTCGGGAATGACCGTCAGCAAACCCAGAAACAAGCCCAGATGCCATCCGGGGACCCAGGTTCCGGCCTCATCCAGGGCGTTTCCAATCCAGCCCACGCTAATCTGAATTAGCCAGGCGGCGAGACCAAGAGCCGCCAGAACCCCCAGGCGGCCCTTCCAGCCGAGGCGCTGTTTCTTGGGCGCTGGTTTGCGGCGTTTCATGTTAATGAAATGGAAAACAAAAAAAGCCGCGGTCAAGAGCAGCCCGTCCGAGCGGTCCACGCGGCCGTCATGGGCCAACCAGAAGGTGGCGGCAGCGCAGCACCATAGAAAAGTCAGCGCAATCCATTGATCCTGGTTGGCTTGGCGCGCCTTTTTGCTTTTGCCCTTCGCGGGACGGACCAAAAGCGGACCGGCCGCGAACAGGATCAGGCCGGTGACCAGGCTGGTATTGGCGATGTTGTTGCCCAGGTTCAGTTGCAATACCAAGTCGCCCCGCAGGCGCTCCTGGCCGAACAGCCCGATCATGAGGTTGGGGAAGCCCGTGCAGAGCGGTGTGATCAGGGTCCCCAGGTACACGGAGCCGAAGCGGCGCTTCTCCAGATAATCGATAACCGCGATGACCAGTTGTGTGGCCAGCAGGAGCAAGGCCACGCCGAGGATCAACCAGTGACCCGCGTGAAGCTTACCGATCCACTCCAATCCGACTCCTCCTCTCCGGATGCCGGCCTTGACCGACTCGCGGATCTTAGCCAAAGCCGCCTCGCCGGGTCAATCCCGATCCATGGAATGGCGGACGGCAGGGAAAGGCCGTGGGCTTATTGCGTCGGATGAAAGAAAAGGTAAAGCTCAGGTAAAAGGTTTGAAACGACATTTGACTTTATATCACGACATATGTAGAGTTTGGCCAAATATACAGATGAGGTTATCGCCATGAAGCTCTCCGATTTCGAGCTCGAGGTTATGCAGATCATGTGGGAACGGGGCCCCATGACCGCGCCCGAGGTGCATGAGGCCGTCAACGAAACACGAGCGGAAACCAAAGTGGTCACCTACTCCACCGTCAAAACCATCATCGACCGCTTGGAAAAGAAGGCGGTCGTCTCCCGGGACCGAAAATACGGCCGCACCATTTTGTATAAGGCCGTGATCGGCAAAGAAACACTTTCCCGGCCCATGGTGCGGACCTTTATCGACAAACTTTTCGGAGGCAATATTCGGCCCCTTTTCAACCACGCGCTCCAAGATGAAAACATCACCCTGGAAGACCTGGCCTATTTAGAACGGGTGCTGGCAGAAAGAAAAAAAGAGCTGGGGCCGGATCATGATTAGCTATCTCATTCTTCACGCGCTTTTCAGCCTACTCCTGATCGTTTTGTTGCGTTTGCTCACAACTGTATCGCCGGGAATAAAGTTTTATCTCGCGGTGCTGGGTCTCGGCGTGTGGCTGTTACCTTTGCCCTTGCTGCGCGTCCCCGTAAGCAGCGCTCCGGAGGCCCTGACCGCGTTGTACGAGTTGCGGGTCTTCGCTGCCAAGGCTCCAGCCGAAGTTGCGCCCATGGTCAAGGAGGAACCGGGCGGGGAAGTCGCCGCACCCTTTTCCTTTCAGCACTTGGCGCTGGGCGCCTGGTTTGGCATTGCCGTTCTCATCTGGGCATGGGGCGTACAAAGGAACCGCGCCGCGCGGCGGCTGCTCGAAAAACGGTCGCGCAACGGCGATTTTTTGTGGCGGGACCTGGGTATGTCCACGGAAATTCCATTGAGCATCATGCCCGGCGCCGGCGCCATGACCACGGGATTGATGCGGCCCAGGATATGGATTGGAGAGGCGCATCTCGGCGGCAGCGAATTGGAAGCTTTACTGGTGCATGAGCTTACCCATGTACGCCAAAAGGATAACTATTGGATCCTCGGGTTGTTTTGGATCGACGGCTTGTTTTGGTGGAACCCACTGGTGCGTCTGCTATCCGCGAAGGCGCGGCTCTACCTGGAGTTGCGCTGCGATCGCGCCTGTCAAAGGCGTTTGGGCGCGGTCGTCTACCGCGAGGCCTTGGCGCGGACCCTGCTGCGGACGGCCGATGTTCGTCCCTCCCCGGGCGCCCTGGCCATTTCCTTCATCTCAAGCCGCCGGACCAACATGATCCGCATCAAACATATTCAAAGGAGTGATCAAATGAAAGTTCGCCACATTCTGACCCTGCTCGTTTTCTTTTCGCTTTCCAGTTTGCTGTTTGCCTTGCCCATCGCGGGACCCGTCCAGACCGAAAAGGGCGATGTCCTGATCAAAATACCGCCCGCTAACAAGGAAAAACCCACGCCGCGAGTGGGAGAAAAAGGGGTAGAGCCTCCCGTATTCACCAAAAAGATTGCGCCTATCTATCCCAAACAGGGTATCCAACACAAGATGCAGGGGTATGTGATCCTTCAGGCCAGGTTGCGCAAGGATGGCGTCATCGATCAGCTCAAAGTATTAAGAGGGTTGGGAAAAGGCGCGATGGGCTTCGAGGAGGCGGCGATCGAGGCCTTGAAACAATGGGAATACCTGCCGGGCAGGATTGGCGGTGAACCCGCGGATGTGGCCATGACCCTGAAAATCGATTTTGTGTTGGGCAAGGACATGCCGCTACCAATTGTGGAATGGAGCCTCGAGGGAGAGAAAGACGGCTATAGCGCGCCGCGCGCATTGATGGACTCTCAAAAGCAGTCCAGGATTACCAAGGGCCTTCATCTTTCCGTACCGGTATTCGTACGCCTTGACCATGATGGCTCCATTTTGGACTGGGGCATCGAGGAGTCGGATCTGAACGAGTTGGTCGAACCGCTGGCCATTGTCGAACGCGTGGAGGCCGTCCTGGACGCCATACGCTGGGAACCCGCCAAGGGTGAGCTCGATAGCCTTGTCACCGATTTGAAGGTGATGGTTCCCGTAAGTCTGAAGTCTCCTGTACCGGAGCGCTAACCCCTGGTTTTCTACCGTCCACGGGCGCAATGGCGCGCATACCGCGCTGTTGCGCCCTTTTTTGTCGATAAAAAGGAAGACCGGGCTAACCGCAACAAGGCTTGGATGCCCAGGGCGATCCACGTATAATGCGGGAACCCCTGGCGGGCAGCAATTCATCCGCCGGGGTCCCACCGCCGCACGCCCTCGGCCCTCTTCGTCGAGGCCGGAGGATAGTGAAGAGGATGGCCGGCTCCCCGGAAGTATTTCAAACCTGGCGCGATCATCCGGTTTTGGGCCGCTTTTTTCTTCCCCTGGCGGCCCTGGTTTGCGCGCTGCTGTGGGGTAGCGCCTTTCCCTCGATTAAAATCGCATATACCTGGATCGACGGCAGCGACCTCGGCGCGCGCTTGGCTTTCGCGGGCATCCGCTTCACCCTTGCCGGAGCATTGCTGCTGCTCTTCGCTCCGGAAAGATGGGGGGCTCTGCGCAAGGCGCCCAAACACCTGTTATTCGGGGTTACCTTTTGCCAGGTGGTTTTTCAATACCTATTCTTTTATTGGGCCATCTTTCTCATCGGCGGCGTGTTGAGCGCCATCATCAACGCGACGGGTAGCTTTTGGTGGATTCTGCTCGCGCCCCTGTTTGACCGTTCCGAAACGTTCAGGCCGCGCCAGTTAGCCTTCGTTGCCTTGGGCTTTCTGGGCGTATGCCTGTGCGTGTACCAGCCGGGCTCTCTGGTCGGCGGCGCGCACTGGTTGGGGGCCCTGCTCATGTTGGCGGCCACGGTTTCCGGCACCTCGGCCTCGTTATTGATTCGACCCCTTCACAAGCATGTGCCGATTACCTTTTTGACGGGTTTCTCTCTGCTGGCGGGCGGCGTGATTCTGATGCTGCTCAGCCCCATGGACGTAGTGGCGCTGATTCGAAGCGCCCATCCGCCTCTGATCTTGCTTACCCTTTACCTGGCCTGTGTTTCCGCGGTGGCGTTCCGGCTTTGGTATTTCTTGATCACGCTTTACGATGTGCCCACCTTGAGTGGTTACCGCTACCTGGTGCCGCTCTGCGGGGTACTCGAATCCATGCTGTTCCTGACCGGCGAGTACCTGGGTCCGATGACCGCCATCGGCGGCGGCTTGGTTTTCTTTTGCGTATGGGGTTTGGAAAGGATGAGGCGGGGCGCCCGTCCACCCTACCGTGCGGGCGTCTAATTCTCGGGGAATTTAAAACCCAGATAGGTGCCGGAACTGATGCCCATCAGGCTCAAAAGGGTGGCGTCGAATTCCGGCATGGCCAGGTTTTGATACACATCCACCATGAACACGATGCCCAGGATGAGGGTAAAGACGACCATTTGAAAGCGATGGAAGCTGACGCCCTTGGCGTCGGTCAGGATATCCTGCCAAAACCCCTGGGAAGCATAAAAATAGGCCGGCGACTCCACTTCCTTGAGCTGGGCCTCGACCTCGGCTTTCTCCTTCTCCTTGGCCGCCATTTGGCCTTGGAGACGGGAGAGCGCATCATCTTTGGGCGCGGGTTTTGCAGAAATTTTTTGTCCCAAACCCTCAATCTCCCCTTCCAAAGTTTGAATTTGCTGCTTAAAGAAATCGATTTGTTTGCGGGTTCCCGCGTTGGGTTGCCCATCGGAGCCGGATTCAATCATGGCCGCACCCAGGGCGGTACCCGAACCGATCCCGATCAGCGTCAATACCGAGGCTGTCGGTCCGTCCAAACCTCCGGTAATGGCCCAAATCACCAACATGGACGCCATGGTGAGCAGAAACCAAAACGCCATCTGGGTGCGGGAAAGGCTGTAGGGGCGGGGCAGGTCGCCCACCTTGGGAACATTGTCGCGCAGAATTTCCGTGTTCTTGGCCAGCTTGAAGAGAGTAACCGTTAAAACCAGGATAAATACCAGGGTGAACAATGCCCAGAACCGGCGCATGACGATGAGGGAAAAATCGTCAACATCGGTGGGCAGGGGATAGTGGTCCTTGAGTCCCACGCTGACGTCGACCATTTTTTCAAAACCGGTCGGCGCCCCCAAAAGCCGGGTCCAGGAACCCTTGTCATTCTCGTTTCGCGCCAGCTTGAACACCAATGTTCCCTGATCCGGGTTGGACGGCAGTTGGCCCAGCCCGGTGAGCTGGATGTGGTTGATATACAAAACAATGGATTTCCCCTCCTCGGAGGCCTGATCCATCAGGGCTTTCAGGTTTTGAACCTTGATCTCGATGGATTGGTTCAGCCCCGCTCGGTGAATTTCCGGGTAGCCATGCAGATAGACATCGGTGACGCGCGCTCCCTCGGGTTCATCATGCTGGAGCACCATGTCGGGGTCGCTGGGTTGCGCGAGAAGCACCCACCCAAACAGTAAAGGAAGTTGCGCGAGGAGCGCGGGACGGGGAAAACGCATCGGAAATCTCCTTAATCCCGAACGGCGATCGAGGAAAACGGCGAGCGGCAGAGAGGATCGCCTTTAGAGAATATTGAAACGAGTCCCCGTTATTGTGCCTGGATCAGCCCGGAATGAAAAGAGAAATCACGGTTCGGCCGGCAGACTCGGCGCATGCCCTGGTCACGATTCGGCCGAGTCAGAATTCATTTTCACCCGCTTTGGGGCCGCTGATAGGTTTTTTGAAAGAAAATCGGGTCGTCCTCCCGCCACGGTTTGCGGCAGGGATTGCCCTGGCGATAGGTTTCCAGATCTTCTTCCAGCACGCGCGGATTGGAGGCCTTATCCTGCCCGGCCAGTTGCAGGGCGCGCCTTTGCCAATTGAGGGCGATCTCGAAGCGACCCGTCTCCGCCGCGGCCATGGCGATTGTCGCGGCCATGGACGAATTCATGTACTGTTTGCTGAGGCGGTCCATGATGGCGAGCGCGGCGGCGCCGTCCCGCACATTTTCCGCGGGGCTGGCCGCGAGCAGGCGCGCCTGAATATGGGCGAACGAGGCGTCCCCGGGAATCGCGGTTATGTCTACTTTCACGGCTGCCGCGGCATCCGCGTACCGGCGCGCGCCGATCAGACAAAACAATCGTCCGAAACGGGCGCCGGCCTGGTTGGGCGCCAGGCCCACCAGCATTTCATACAAGGGCAGGGCGTCGCCAAACCGACCATTGCGGCGGTAAAGATCCGCCAACTGCATGGCGGTCTTGCCGTGATTGGGTTGGATTGCAAGCGCATTTTCGAGATGGGGGAGGGCTTGGGCGTCCTGATTCTGCTTCACATATAAACCGCCCAGGTATAGATGCGCCTTCAAATTGAGATCGGGATTGGCGGAAAACGCCAGCGCCTGCTGGAAGGAGGCCAGAGCGGCCTGAGTTTGGCCCAAGACCATTTGAATTTCACCAATATTGAGGTGGAGAATCGCGTTCGACGGTTCGGAGGCCAATGCCTCGCGGAACAGGTTCAGTGCATCCGGGTAGCGACCTTCCCGGACCGCTTTCTCCGCCCGGGCGCGAACCTGGCGAAAAACCGAATCGAGATTGCGAATGGCGAGCAGCAGCGGATCCACGATGCTGGGCAGACCGTCGCCGGCCCGCGCGCGATGGGGCGCCGCCTCGTTGGGCCGGCCCAACAGGTCATAGGCATTGGCCAGCAGGGTATGGGCCGCGGATACCTTGGGATCCAGCTCAAGGACACGCCGAAGGTATTCGACGCCCTCCTCTTTTCTATCCTCACCCATGGCCGTTCGTCCCAGGCCCAGCAGCGCGGCCGTATTATTGTCGTCCAAATCCAAGGCCCGTTGGAAAAGAGCACGTGCTTGCTCGAATTCGCGGTTCTGTAGCGATTCCTCCGCCAACACGATGAGGATGGGCGCGTATTCCGGATTCAGCGAATGAGCCTGGCGAAAGATTTTGAGCGCCTCGGGGTAGCGACCCAGTTCGCGCATCACCACGCCTAGATAGTAAAGCCAGCGGAACTCGCGCGGTTGCAAGGCATTGGCATTTTGATAACAGGCCGCCGCGGAGGCAAGGAGACCGGCCTCGTGATAGCGCATACCCATGTTGCCGTAAGTCAGGCCAGCCTCGTCCGGCGTCAACCCGGGCTGAGCGGTGAATTCCAGTAACCGTTCCCAGCGCCGCTCCAGAGATTCCCGCTTCTCCTTGGGCAGATCGTCCAAGTTTGGCGGCGGTACATGGACCAATTGGGGCTTTTGGGGCGGTGGCGGGGGAGGGGTCGCGGCCGAATCATCCAGGGATGCGAGCCACAACACCCCTCCGACTAAGAAGGCGGCCGTTGCGGCCAGGACCAAAATGAAGCGCGCGGATTTTTTCATGTGCAAGCAACAACCTTATTTGAAGTCTTGGGCGCCGGAGCCTAGCCTCCTGATCCAACATCGGAAATGCCAAGACAACCGTTTGATAATGGGCGGAATCCAACATGTCGGAACGAGCCACGGCTTTTCCTGGCCCCTGATTCCGGGCGCCGGTCCCCGCTTTCCGACGGCCGCATTGTAGCAATTCAAGCCCCTCTTGTCTCGTGATCCCCAAAATGAGAAACCGCGCGCGCGAACCCTTGTGGCGGGATCTTCGGGGCTTGGGAGCATGGAATCCGGAGGCGTTCCATCCCAAGGCAAAACAAAACTTGACAGGATAGTGAATCCATAGAACACTGTTAACATGCTTTCACTGCGCCAACAAATCTTGACCGCGGCACGGCACCGCTTTCTCAAGGAGGGCTTGTCCGCGATCTCCATGCGGCGCATTGCCGCTGATATCGGCGTTTCCGCCACCGCGATCTACCGCCACTACCAGGGCAAGGAAGATCTACTCGATGATCTGGCCGAGGAGGGTTTCGCCCTTTTTGAAATCTACTTGAGACGCGGCGCCAATCATGTTGAAAACGGGAATGATGCGGCGGAGTCTTCCAACGGTTACATACAGAGGGTATTGAGATTAACCGAGGACTACCTCTCCTTTGCTTTGGAACACGAACGGTATTTCGGGCTCATGTTCCTGGAGTCGCGCAAGAATTTGCGCCGTTTTCCCCGCGATTTTGAACAAAAAAAGTCTCAATCCTTTTTGATTCTGCAGGATTTGGTATCGACCTGCATTCGGTTCGAGGCGTTTCGGAAGGACGACCCGATGCAGGTTACGCTTACCCTTTGGGCCCATATCCACGGGCTGGTTTCCCTGTATATGCTTGGCCGTTTCGGAACCGAAACATCCCGCTTCAGGGCCATTTACAACCAATCAGTGCAACGTCTTTTACGAGGATTGCAAACCTAATTCAATTTCCAACGTAAGTTAACACTGTAAACTTCATTAGGAGCAGTCTCATGCCGTTTTTTTCCAACGAGCGACCTCTGGGGGTCGCCAAAAAATCTCCTATTTTGCTTGTTTTCTTGCTTATGGCCGCCTCGGCCTTCGCTCAAAAGGGCCAACTTCAGCGGCTCACGATCCATGCTCCTTCTATTGAGGGCAACCGACAAGGCAACTCCGCGGACCGGGCGGTTTTCGTGTATTTGCCTCCCCAATACGCTTCCCAACCAACCAAGCGCTATCCCGTGATCTACCTGCTACACGGCATCGGCGATGATCCCACGGCCTGGACGCGTGGTTGGGCGAGCGAGCATGCAGGGTTTTACACCATTTCCGAACTGATGGACAAGGGAATTGCCGCCGGTCGGTTCCGCGCCATGATTGTCGTCATGCCGGCCGCGGCTACCCTTTATCCCGGCGGCTTTTACACCAATTCTCCGGCGAGCGGAAATTGGGAAGACTTCATCATCAAAGATGTGGTGAGGTATATGGATAAAAACTACCGAACCATCGCGAAAGCCGACTCCCGGGGAATCGCAGGCCACTCCATGGGCGGCTACGGCGCATTGAAGTTGGGCATGAAACACCCGGACCTGTTTCAGGCGGTCTACGGATTGAATCCCGCTCTTTTGGGTTGGGGCGGAGATGTGTCCGCATCCAATCCGGCCTTTGCCAGGGTCTATAAAATTCAATCAAAGGAACAGGTCTTCAACTTTGGAATGTACCCCGCCGCGATTATCGGCGTGTCCCAGGCCTTTTCCCCCAACCTGGAGAAGCCGCCCTTCCTGGCCGATTACCCCTTTGCCGTGGAAGATGGCAAATTGGTTCCCAGCGAGCCCGGATACTCGAATTGGCAGCGGCAATTCCCGCTCTACATGATTGAAGAATACGAGCAGAACCTGAAAAAGCTAAAAGGCTATCGCTTCGATTCTGGTTTTGTCGATGAGTACACCCATATTCCGCCAACCTGCATGGCATTCTCCGATGCCTTGACCAAAAAGGGAATCGCCCACCAATTTGAAATGTACAACGGCGACCATCGAAATCGCCTCTGGGGAAGTCAGGGGCGGCTGTATACCGACTTGTTGCCCTATTTTTCAGACTTGCTTCGTTTTGAGTAATTCGGCCCGGACCGCGGTCCCCGCCACCAACTCAAGAGTTCTTTTCCCACGCAGCCATGCGCTTGTTCCAATGACGAAGTACAGTCTCTTTTGATTGCAATTCCTCCCAATTTTATTCTTTAAAGCCTGGCCGTTATCTGCTCCACGCTTGCCTTTTCGTCCAAAATGATCTCTTTCTTGAGCCTTCTCGGGGGAAGCATTCGGCTTGACAATTCTCCCCATCGCACCCAGATTCAATCCTTGAATCGCAAGGAATATTGTCGGTGAGAGGTTTATCTGATGCGGCATGCAAGGTCCTGGCTAAGTTTGTTTGTCCTGTTGAATGTTCCAACCTATATCATTTCCTTGCCAGGCGAGCCCGACAGCAGCGTCATAGATGAGAGACTGGCCAAGGAAGTGAAGGAAAACGGGTTCCCCAGTCTGAGTGTCGGAATCGTGCGGGGGCAACGGGTGGTATATGCCAAGTCCTTCGGCCATGCGGACATGGAGCGAGAAATCAAGGCCACGCCCGAAACGATTTACCGCATCGGTTCGATCACCAAGGTTTTTACAACCACCCTGCTCGCGGTTCTTCGCGACGAGGGCGTGCTGGCGCTCGATGATCCGATCGCGAAATTTTTGCCAAACGAGGCGGCTCTCCCCACGGACCCCGCGGGCGCTCCGGCAATTACGTTCCGGCACCTGGCTACCCATACCTCCGGCTTGCCACGCACGCCTGTCAATCTCAAACCCGGGGAGGGCGATCCCTTCGGCAATTATTCCGTTGCGCTGCTGTACGAGGGTCTCCCTAAAACCAAGCTGGCGCACCCCATCGGCAGCCAAATGCTGTACTCCAACTTGGGGATGGGCCTGCTCGGACATGCAATGGAGTTGGCCGCGAAAGAAAGCTATGCCTCGTTACTTTCCTCGCGAATTTTCAAGCCGCTGGATATGGCCGCGACCACGACCAGCCCGACAGGGGTGGGTTTCGCCAAGGGTTATGTTGAGGTAAACCCACCCACTGTTGCTAACGTCTGGCATTTGGGGGTAATCGGTTCGGCCGGCGTGATCGGCTCCAATGTGGTGGATATGTTGCGTTTTCTTTCCCTTCAATTGCGGGCCAGTGAGGCAGGCGTTACACCGGTTCGCGGCAGCACGCTCGCGGAGCTACAACGCCCTCAATGGGTGCTCGACGGTTGGAATGCCGGCATGGGCTTGGGTTGGATCATCAATCATTCGGCGGATTATGGAAATATTGTTTGGCATAACGGGGGATTGGACGGTTTTTACAGTTATACGGCTATGGCAAACGAGTATAAGGTGGCGGTCGTGGTTCTGAGCAACGGCAACCAAAGCGTGGACCCCATTGGAAGATGGCTCATTCGGCGGGCGGTGGACATTTTTGGCGAGCGCCCGCCCAGGCCCATTCACCCCGGCGCCAAGGCGGTAGCGGAAAAACTGGCCGCTTACTTCGTGGCCGAGCCGAGCGACGCCGTCGCGGATCTGTTTCACCCACAATTTTTGCAGAAGATCCCCCTGGACCAGATTCAGCCCGTCCTGGCGGCGCAGTTCCAGTTTTTGGGTGCATGTAAGGGCATCGAAAAACTCAGCGCTACCAAGGTTTCCAATCGGATCGAGGTAATTTATCAGCATGAGAGAGGCAAACGGCGCTGCATTCTCGAAGTGGACAATCAAGATCCTGCCCGTATCGTCTACCTTTTGTTTCCGGAATGACCTAAAAGCGAATGGATTAAGGAAAAGCTAAATCATTTCTCGCCTCGGCCCTGGGCTTCAATGCCCTTCCCCAGAGAACAAAATCGGCTATGATGGAAGACCAATCCAGCGAGGTCTTCCCATGACAAACTCAAAGACAAAAACCCACTTTCGGTCCTGCCACTTGTGCGAGGCGATCTGCGGAATTGAGATCGAACGCGACGGGGTAGGGAAGTGGCGCATCAGGGGCGATGCCGCGGATCCCTTCAGCCGTGGCCATATCTGCCCCAAGGCAGTGGCGTTGCAGGACATCCATAACGACCCCGACCGTTTGCGCCAACCCATGAAACGCGAGGGCAGCGCATGGAAGACCATCGGTTGGGATGAGGCGCTGGAGTTCGCGGCATCGCGGTTGGCCTCGATTCACGGCCAATTCGGTCCCAACGCGGTCGGCGTTTATATGGGCAATCCCAGCGTTCACAATTACGGCCTGCTCACCCATGTGGGCCAGGCCTTGGGCCAGTTGAAAACCCGCTCGCGATTCTCGGCAACCTCGGTGGATCAATTGCCCCATCAACTGGTTTCCCACTGGCTCTATGGTCACCAGTTGTTGGTGCCTATTCCCGATATCGACCAGGGTCATTATTTTCTGATGCTTGGCGCCAATCCCATTGCCTCCAATGGAAGCATGATGACGGTTCCCGATTTCCGCGAACGCATGAAGGCCCTGCGCGCGCGGGGCCGCAAATGGGTGGTGATCGACCCGCGCCGCACGGAATCCGCGGCCCAAGCCGATGAACACCACTTCATCCGACCTGGAACCGATGCTTTTTTTCTGGCCGCGTTGCTGCACACGATCCTGAGCGAGGGTTTGGCCCGACCCGGCAAGTTGGCTGACCTGACCGAGGGTTGGGAGCGGGCGACCGATTGGGTGAAGGATTTTCCACCGGAACGCGTCGAAATCCTTACCGGCATCGACGCCGCGGTCATTCGTCGCCTGGCCCGCGAGTTGGCCAAGGCGCCCGCGGGAATCTGCTACGGCCGCATGGGCCTTTCCACCCAGCAGTTCGGCGCACTCTGCCAATGGCTCATTCAGTTGATCAATATCGCTTGCGGCAACCTGGATCGGCGCGGAGGACTGCTTTTCACCAAGCCCGCCTTAGATGTCATCGGCGGGCCCAAATCAAAGCCGGGCCATTTCGCGCGTTGGTCCAGCCGGGTGCGCAAGTTACCCGAGTTTTCAGGCGAGTTGCCCGTTGCCGCGCTGGCCGAAGAGATTACGACCCCCGGTGAGGGTCAAATCCGCGCCATGATCACCATAGCGGGCAACCCCGTGCTGTCCACGCCGAACGGGACCGCGCTGGACCGGGCCTTCGCGGGATTGGACTTCATGGTTTCGCTGGACTTTTATCTCAACGAAACCACGCGCCACGCGCATTTGATCCTGCCGCCCACCTCGCCATTGGAGCACGACCATTACGACATGGTTTTCCACCTGCTGGCCGTACGCAACACGGTCAAGTACAGCCAACCCATGTTCGAGAAACCGCCGGACAGCCTTCATGATTGGGAAATCCTGCAGGGCCTGGGGGAACGGTTGGCCTTCCATCTCCAGTTGCCCTTTCGAAAAGGCCCGGAACCGGCGCAAATGCTCGACATGGGCTTGCGCCACGGGCCCTACGGCGATAAATCCGGCCATTCCCTGGGCTTGAGTCTGAAGAAGCTGATGGCCCATCCCCACGG
>JBGTRP010000104.1:0-13159 GCA_041940685.1 Acanthopleuribacteraceae bacterium | reverse complement strand
CTTTTTTTTTTATCTCGTCTTTGTGTCTGTTTTGATGTCCTTTCATTTTCTCTTTCTGCCTTTCTTTTTGTTTCATCTTGTCGTCTTTTCTGCATATAAGATTTCATATAGTCCCTTTTTTTTTGGTCACTGAAATACTGTTGCAAGGATTCTGCACATTCCATATTTTCAAGAGTGTGGTCAGATTCTTGTGCCAAATCTGTTGGTTTTTTAAGATTGTTTTGGGATTCGTGTTTGGAAGTTGTTTTGAATATGTTTTGATCTTTTTTGAACACTGAATCGATTAGGCGGGACACGCAAGTTAACCCGATAACTGAAAGCGATCTTTTTTTCATGAGCGCCGGGGGTTCGCTTTACCGAATCGACGGGAGCACGGGGGAAATCCGGCACAAATATTCCTTTTTTGGCATAGGCCCGGGATTCGGAGAGGTGGAAAATCAACCATTGACCCTGCCCCTATTCACCATTCTGGAAAATGGCAGGTTGGTCTTGGCCCACCCCGCACTGCTATGGGATCACGAACTTTGGACGGTCGATCATATTTTCCACCCAAGCCTGCCTTGAGGTTCCAACGCGACCAGCCTTCCCGGTCACAAATCTCCATCGAGGCGGCGTTTAAAAAGGTACAAACCGCGAATAGGGTGAAAACCATCCCCTGGTTCCAGGAAAACCTTCAAGCTTTCCCCTTACAACCAGCGACGGATGCGTTTGGCTTCCCTGATCCCGGAGAGGAAAGCGCCATGGACCGTGGCAGGATAGTCTCGATGGGTGGCCTCACCCGCGAAGAAGAGGGTTTCCATGGGCTCGGCCAAAAGGTCGCGATCCCTGGCGGTCGCGCCGACCGGCAAGTAGGAATAACTCCCCAGGGTAAAGGGGTCCCGCCGCCAACGGGAAACCTTCACACGCACCGGAGCGGGAATATCCGCCCCCCACCAGCGGCGAAAGATGGTCATGATTCGCGCCGCGATTTCCTGGTCTTCCAGACCCTCGATATGCCCGCCGAAAGAACCGGCCGCAAACGCCATCAGTACGGGCCTCCCCGAAAAACGATGCCAATTTAAAAACTCGTGAAAATGATCCTTGCCCCCGGCCACATTGCTGAACTTATCCACATCCCGGGGCCAAAAAACGCGGGGAAATTCCATCACGACCTTGTTGAGAACTCCCATATCCAGCCTGTCGATCGCGGCTCGTTTGGCGGTTGGGAGAGCCGGCGAGAATCGCACCCTATCGCTTTTCAAAACGCCGAGAGGCAGGGTAACCACGGCGCCGTCGGCCACAAAGGTCTCCCGGTCGGTAATCACCTTCACGCCATTCTCATCATGGGCAATGGATTGCGCCACCTGTTGAAAACGAATATCCAGACCACGGGCCAGGCCTTCCGCGATTTGTCCGTATCCGCCGGGGAAAAGCAGGCTCCCTCCACCGAAGCCATCGCCCTCATTCGCGGCCAGCAGCGACAGGTTTCTGGTATCGCCACTGGCGTCTGATTCCAGGCCGGACAAAAAGGTGTCGACCGTATCTCGTTCCTCCGATGTGAGGGTCTCTCCCTCCAGCACGCGCCGGGTAGCCTCGTAAATCGAGATGTCCCGATCCAAATCCTCGGCCAACGACTCCAACTCCCCGACCAAGGTTTCGAGGGAAGCAAACATTCGACGCACTTCACGGCTGGAAAAGGGTTTTCCAGAGGCGCGGTAATAAATCCAGTTGTCACTATCCCTTATGGTTTCGATACCGAATTGCTTGCGCAGGCGATTGATGGGATTGCCGCGAACGCCCTCGATCCAGGAAGCGCCCATATCCACGGGGAACCCGAGTGAATGATCGGTCCACACCCGGCCCCCCACGCGCTCACGGGCCTCCAGAACCACCACCTTTACTCCGTAGGATTGAAGCTCCCTCGCGGCGGCCAAACCCGCGAGACCCGCGCCAATCACGATCCCCTTGACGCCTGCAGAGCGGTTCTCCCGGGCGCGACCGCGCCAGGAAGCGCCATAAAGCAAGGCAAGCAGCCCGAGCTTCAAAAGTTCCCTGCGGGAAACGCGGAGCGCGGAAGCTTCCGCGGAACCACGAGGATTTCCGAACCGCGTTGAAAAAGGATTTCTCATGACTACTAATAAAAGATAGCAGGAATGAGCGTCAAAGAACAGAGACCTCGGAACGCCGACTTGAGGAACCTTCCCGGGGCCATTCAGGATTTACTTTTTCAGGGTGTTGGCTCGCCCACGCCCCGATCCCGCAAATCCAGGCAAGCCAAATATTTGCCGTCCCTGACATACAAAAGACCGCTCGCGAGGACCGGCGCGCTGTAGATCGGTTTTCCCAGCAATGGTTTGCCATCGGCGGATTTGGTGATCCATTGGGAGACCCGCTCGAACCTTTCGGGAGTCGCCTTGACAAGGGTAAGCGGCCCCGTGGTCTCCTGAACGATGAGATGCCCCTTGACGAACATGGCCGTGGCATTGGGAAAGCCGCGCTCAACCCACATCACCTTGCCGGTTTTATACTCGATGCAACGCAAATCGGGCTTGCCCGACATACCGCTGGGTCCATAGAGAAAGCCCTCGTGGTAAATGGGCGTCGCCCAATGCGCGGCAAGGCTCTGTCCCCTCCTGGGCGGGTCTTTCCAGAGCACCTCATACCCTTCCGACTTCACCTTCAAAAGCGCGCTGCCCATGCCATAGGACTCGCTGATCAGGATCGTGTCTTCCACCACAACGGGATTCGCGGCATTGACGCTTTCAAGGCGTTTGGCGCGCCAGGGGAAATGAAAGTCCATCCGTCCCGCGAGGGGGTCGAAGGCCACCAATCCGCCGCGTGCAAAAGCAAATCCCCAGCGGCGGCCTCCGATGCTGGCCAGGGTGATCGTTGCGTAGGAAGCGAGCTCCTCCGCGAGCCGGTACCGTTCCTCTCCCGTTCGTTTATCGAAGGCGACGATGCCCGTTCCGTTGCTCTCAACTTTTTGCGAGAAAATATTCGGGCTCCCCTCGGGACTCCCGCCAATCATGACGATGAGAAGATCGCCCTCCACCACGGGGCTGGTGCCCACGCCAAAAAAATTCTTGACGACTCCGTATCGCCGGGTTGTATCCACCTGCCAGCGCAGGTCGCCGTCTTCCAGGCGATGGCATCTCAGCATGCCCTCCACTCCGAAAATATAAACATGCTCGCCATCGATGGTCGGGCTGGAACGGGGGCCATTGCTAAAGCCATAATGATCCTCATAGTCGGTGGGATAGGATTCCCGCCAAACCAAGCGGCCGGTTTCAGCATGAAGGCAGGTTAACCTGGCCTGATCGCCCTCGCGGTCAAAGAACAGCAGACGCTCACCCACGATCGAAGGCATGGCGTAACCCTCACCGACCTCCATGCTCCAAAGCAGGGGAGGGCCCTCTTCGCCCCAATCCAGCCGCGGATCGCGGCCATCCGCCTTTCCCGTGGAATATGGTCCGAGAAAGTGAGGCCAATCGACCGTGGCGTCCCAATTCCCGGAATCGCCTCCCCAGGCCCCCAAGCCTCCCGCGAGAAAAACCCAACAACAAAAAGAGAAACACAGAAGACCGCGCAACATTTCCGTCACCCATCCTTTTTCGAATACGAACAGACTGATAGGTGAAAGTTTATCAGCTTTGTGGGTCTCTGGCATGCAAGGCCGTTCGATTTGCCCCCGAAAGCAGGTACCGAGAGCTGAGCCTCGCGCGTTAAAGCGCCCGGTCATGTGAAAGCAGGAGGAATCGATTTGGCATGGGCGAAGCGGCTCCCTGGCGTTAATCCAAAAAATACTGCAAAACCCAGAGGCTCGTCATTCCCAACGCGATGGTCAGCAGCAAACTCTTGGTGCGGATCGCGACTATAGAGGCGATTAACGCGGCCAACAACCTGGGATTCAGCGGTTTGGCGCTCTCGAAGGCACCGCTGTGAAGCAGCCCGGCCACAACCAGCGCCGCCATCACCGACACGGGAACGAACTTTAAAACCCCGCGCAACCAGGACGGCTCGTCAAAGCGCTCCATCCAACCGATAAAAGACCATCTCAAGGCAAAGGTGCCCGCTCCCATGAAAAGGATGGCCAACCATAGGGTTAGGGGTGACCACTCCATCAACGCCTCCTCCGGTCCAAGCTCACGCCAACCAAGACACCGATCATGACCGAAACCAACAAGCCCAGGTTCAGGGGCAGCAGGGACGTAAGCGGCATGGATAGGCCGGCGGCCACGCCCGCGCCCGCGGTGGCGCGGTCCTTTATCGCGGGAAATAACAACGCGATGAAAGACAAAGGCACCGCGAAGTCCAATGACCAACTCGCGGGCACGCGCGGGCCCAGCCAGATTCCCAAGATGCTACCCGTCTGCCAGGTGAACCACAGCGCGAGGGCCGCGCCGAGATAAAACCGCAGCTTGGAGGCTTTGTCGGGGCGTTCGCCATAATAATTGTTGGAAAGCATAAAGGCCTGGTCCGTCAGCAAATATGCGCACAACCTTTTCCAGCCGCTGGTATAAACCTTGAAATGTGGGGCCAAGGTCGCGCTGTAGAAGACGAATCGCAAGTTGACCACCCACACCGTGAGGATCACAATCCAAACCGGCGCGTTGGCTGATATCAACTCTACCGCGGCCAGTTGGCTGGCGCCGGCGAAAAGGATCAGGGAGAGGCCCGCGGCGGAAGAAGCGCTAAAACCAGCCTTGACGGCTGCCGCGCCCGCGATCATCGCGAAGGGAAATACGCCCAG
This sequence comes from Acanthopleuribacteraceae bacterium, assembly GCA_041940685.1. GTDB lineage: Bacteria > Acidobacteriota > Holophagae > Acanthopleuribacterales > Acanthopleuribacteraceae > JBGTRP01. The sequence continues at coordinate 8,430 of JBGTRP010000104.1, read as the reverse complement.
CAGCAAGGGCGCCGTTGCCGCGACACCGCGCCAAAACGCGGCTCGCGCGGCGGGCGGCGCCGCTTTTTCGGCATGCATGCTATCGGCGACAAACATCGGCCGGATGCCTCCCTAATCATTTGATTGCTCCCCCGATTGTGCGGGGCCCCGCGGATTCCTCTTCACAAGTCTGTCCACTTCGGGAAAGACTTCGGCCGCGAGCATGGTTTCCAAATCATCCGAGGAGAGTAGCCGGCGTTCGGAAGTGGGGGGAGTCGGGTGGGGTTTTGCACGAGATCTTTGAAGGGATCCGAGCAACCGAACGCCGGCTACCAATAAAATAATGCCGAGCAAAAAAAGATAACAGACACAGATTTACCAAAAAAAAGAACAACAGTTTGCTATCATAAGGAGAATTTAGGAAACGGAGGCGCGGAAACATGAGAGCCAAGGTATTCAAGTACGAGGCAATCGCGGATAAAATCGGCAACCTCATCCACGATGGAAGTCTCCGGCCCGGGGAGAAAGTGCCCTCTTTGCGCAAGGTCAGCCAAAAGCTGGGAGTCAGTTTGACCAGCGCCATGAGGGCCTACCACATTCTGGAGGGCCGCGGCCTGATTGAGGCGATGCCCAAATCCGGATTTTTCGTAAAGGCGGGCCGCGAGGGTTGGCCCGCGGAGCCGGAGCCGCCCCGCTCCCGTCCCGTCCGCTGCCTCGTTAATAAAGGTCAGGTGATCGCCTCCCTTTTGGAGAACCTGATCGACCCCAGCAAAATTTATTTCGGTTGTGCTTCTCCACATCCCTCGCTCTTGCCGATCGGCCAGCTCAAGACCAAGATCGGCGGTCTCGTCAGGCAGGCGGGAGAAACGGTTTTTCAATACGAGTTCCCGCCCGGTTGCGAGCCCTTGCGCCGCCAATTGGCCATTCGCTCCATCGACTGGCATTGCGGCTTCTCGCCCAATGACCTGGTCATCACCACCGGCGCCACCGATGCGCTGAACCTCAGCTTGAGGGCCATTACCCAACCCGGAGATGCGATCGCGATCGAGTCGCCGACCTATTTCGGCGTCCTGCAAACCATTGAAAACCTCAGGCTGCGGGCGATCCCGGTTCCGGCTCACCCACGAGACGGTATGGACTTGGACCTGCTGGAGCCGCTATTGAAAAAGGGGGAAGTAAAGGGATGCCTGCTCATGCCCAATTTCAATAACCCACTGGGCTCCCTCATGCCTGATGCGAACAAGCGGCGCCTGGCCAACCTCGCCGCCCGCTACCGCACGCCCATTATCGAGGACGATATTTATGGCGATGTCTACCACCAAAACCCGCGGCCTCGGCCCTTGAAAGCCTTCGATCGGGAAGACTGGGTACTACTTTGCTCCGGATTCTCCAAAACCCTGGCGCCCGGCTTGCGCGTGGGTTGGGTGGCCAGCGAGCGCTACAAGGAAACCATTAAGCAGTTGCAGTTCATGTCTACCCTGGCCTCGGTATCGCTCACTCAATACGCCGTGGCCGATCTCTTGGAAAGCGGTCAATACGACCGTCATCTACGCGGGTTCCGCAAAACGATCCGCCAACAGGTCGCCCTTTTCAGCGCGGCTATCAGCGACCTCTTCCCAAGGGGAACCAAAATGTCCAGGCCCCGAGGCGGGTTCGTGCTTTGGATCGCTCTGCCTGAAGCCGTGGACAGCCTCGCCCTCTACCGGCGGGCCCTGGCTGAAAATATCAGCTTTGTGCCCGGCCCTCTGTTTTCCCCGCGCGATGAGTTTTCCAATTTCATCCGCATCAGTTGCGGCCTTCCCTGGTCCGAGGTAGTCGAAGAGAAGCTCGCTTTGCTGGGAAGGCTGTGCCAAATGGAAACCAGGTGATCGAACATCCGTTCCAACCCATCACCGATTCTTACTATTTTCGAAATTATTCGGCTTCACGACGTTGAAGCCGCGCGGTCACAAACCTGAAAAATCGCTCCATGAACCCATGACCCCATGTCTTTTGGATGTTTTCACCATTGCGGCCCCCGCCCATCCTGACCGAGCGCGGGCCGAGGGAATATTCCCGATTCTCTCACGGACACAGGAACGGGAACTGAATCGCGAGACTTACCCTTCCTCATGGTGAATCTTGGCGGCAACCCCATCCATCCGAACCGAGGAAACCAAAAGAAGTGGGAAAACATTCGTCATTCAAGGCTATCGTGAAACCGCAAAATGGGATTTGCGTAATGAATAATTACCATGTCGATTTGGCCATTCTAGAAATTGACACAACAATACTTGACAGGTCTATTCTAATTTGACCGGAAGAATATTTTGTCAAGCGATTTCATTCATGATATGGAAATTCCAAATAATCGCCTTTTTAAAAAACAGCGATCATTATTGTATCTACTTGGCAAATTTTGACATCCAATGCGATATTTGTTGAAAATTGGCTTTTTTCTTACCTGTTTATAACAACGGATCATGCCCTTGACATGGTACAATGCATTCCAGTTCAAAACAGTCGAGCCCTTAGTAACGCTCTCAACAAAAAGGTGATGAAACATGAAAACCGATGTTCCGGAAATCGTTTACGGTACGCACCAGCTTCCCGACCATCAATGGCGCCCACCCCACGCCTTTGAGAATCTCGAGGAAGCATTGGAAATTCTGGAGTTTTTTTGCCAGGGCCGCCCCTGGCTGATCTCCAACGAGCGGGAATCGCTCGAGGTTCTCATTGAAAAAGCCGAACGGAACTTCCTGGCTGAAGAAATCCATGCCTACCTCAACCAAAAGGCCAGCCCCCACGGCACCCGCTAAGCCCCTCCCTCCCTTCCCGTCCCACTTCCTCCGACTCATTGCAAGCTCCCTCATTACAAGTATTTGCTTTGCCGAGTGTTGCCGCGCCCGGCTTCGGAGCCTGAGTCTCTCCTGCTTTCTTCCACCATGCATCCGCGCAAATTCCCGCGGCGCTCATCCGATCTAAAATCGCATTTGGAAATTGCCTAATTGGTTTGATTTAGTCGCTGATCGACTTATTGTGGTAGAATAGAGGTTTGCGGCTTGCCGCTGGAAACAAATTCCGGAGGGTAGCCGCGGCGGCCAAGATGCGCACGCGCCTCTCCCCGCGAAATATGGGTTCCTAAATGCCCCTGTTTTGCGAACGAACGGAGCAGCATTTTTCACTCCCGAGGCCCCTTTACCGATTAAGGATGCTTCAACGGATAAAAAGCCTTTGAAATTTATGGAATTGCGGTTATGATTCCACGTTTTTGAAGGCAGACCCGCCCAAATTCAAAAAAAGGATTTTGATTTTTATGCCGATTGTACACGTGGACCAAAACTCCTCCATTGACCAAACGCTGAAGGACTTCAAACGTCAGTGCGAACGTTCCGGCCTGTATTCCGAGATGAAAAAACGTCGCCACTTCGTGAAGCCCAGCGAGGAGCGCCGCGCGGCCAAGCTCGCCGCCCGTAAGAAGCTATTGAAAAAATTGCGCAAGGAACAGATGCGCATGAAGAAAATGGATTGGCGCTAAGCGGAGGAATACCCGCTTCAACCGATGGGGAAATCCCGCGAAACCTTGCACGGTAAAGAACCAAGCGAGCCTGCTTTCCGGTAGCTTCGCTTCCCTTTTCCTGTTCCATGGCAGCTATTTTTTTAGGAGCCGGGGCCCTCTTCAAATCGGGGAGGGTTGATCAATCCCACCAGCGCCGACGCCCGGTTAGGAACGCTTATGTGCGGTCGCTTCAGCCTTGCCATTCCCGCGGAAACCATCGCGGAATTTTTTAAGACCAGCGGCATTGAAGCCGTCGAGCCGCGCTACAACATTTCTCCAACCCAACCGGTGCTCGGCATTACAGCGCGATCACAGAGTGGAAGCCGTTTGGGCTCGCTCTTCCACTGGGGTCTCATTCCCTTCTGGGCAAAGGACAAAAAAATTGCGGCCAAGCTCACCAACGCCAGGAGCGAGACTCTTTCGGAAAAGCCCTCTTTCCGGGCCGCTTACAAATACCGTCGCTGCCTGGTTCCCACCGATGGTTTTTACGAATGGAAAAAAGAGGGCGGCGCCAAGCAGCCCTACCGCATCCAAATGGAGGGCGGCAAGCCCTTCGCTTTCGCGGGCCTGTGGGAACATTGGAGCGGTCCCGACGGGGAGGAGTTGCAATCCTGCACCATCGTCACCACGGATGCGAACCGCCTGATGGAGCCGGTTCATCACCGCATGCCCGTGATCTTAAAACCGGCCGATTACGATTTGTGGCTGGACCCCGATACACGCGAACCCAAACGCCTCGCGCCTCTGCTCGCGCCCTATCGCGGCGGCGACCTGGAGCTTTTTCCCGTGAGCGCCTATGTCAACAAATCCGGCAATGAGGGCCCGCGATGCCGCGAGCCCCTGCCCTCGGGCGGAAACAAAGCCGATGACCAGCCGCAGATGAAGCTCTTCTAAATCCTGACAGCCGGCGTCTAGTCGCCTTGGCGGTCAGAATCTTTAATTTTGTGTGGTGTTTTTCAAATGCCAAGGCCACAGTTGCACGTGTCAAGACACAGGCCGCAAGCAGGGGGCAAAGTACATCCAACCTGTGGCTTGAAGCCTGGGGCTTGTTGCGTGGGACCGCGCAACCGGAAACCCTGAGCCTTGACCGGCTGGGGCGCCGCCCCGCTAGGCATTGGTCTGAAAATCAGTAACGGAACCCAAGCCCCACCGTGATGCTGGAGAGGTCCATACTGTCGTATTCCACCTGATCATAGGCGAGCTCCAGCAGAATGCGATCCGCCAAGGTAAGGCGCAGGCCCAATCCCAAGGTGGCTTCCACCCCGGCATCGTGATCCTCGCCTAGAAGGGCGCCCCCTTCTTTAAAGTCGTACTCCGAGCGCCAATAGGCCGCGCCGACGCGGCCAAAGGCAGCGAGAGTCCGGTACAGCGGATATCGAACCACAAGCGCCATATCAAGGCTGTAGGTTTCACTGGAAAGCACGATGTCCCTGCCGCTGAGGGTCGACACCAGGTGATCGCTTTCACCCATATAGCCCAGCCCCCCTTCCAGGCCCAGGTAGCGGTTGAACACCACACCGTCGGTTAATTTAAATCCCGCGCCCGGCTCATCCAAACGGTAGGAGCCAATCGACTCACCAGCGCCCAACACGCCCTGGATCAGCGAGGTAAAACGGGGCGCGTTTGCATCCAATGACTGATCGAATACCTTGAACTGAAGATAGAAGGGTTGCTCCTTGCTGACCTGCGCCGAAACCGCCGAACCCAAAAACAAACATACCCCGAGAAACGAGGCGAAACTTTTCTTTGAAAACAACATGCGTACTCCTAGATTACCGTGGGTTGTCCACGCCGAGCGCGGAGAAATTCCTAGGCACGGCCTAAATAACTATTGGTGGATGGGTCCACGCGCACCCGAGTCCCTTCCTTGATGAAGGTGGGGACCTGAAGCTCGACGCCGTTGGCGAGCACCGCGCGCGACATCACCTTCCCACTGGCCGTGTCTCCCTTGGCCCCGGCCTCTACCATGGCGACGGGCTCCTCCACGCTTTGCGGCAATTCGATGTTAATGATTTCACCGTTGTATTGCAATAAATGCAACTCGAAGCCATCGCTCATCCAGGCGAGCGCGTCGCCCATAAGCTCCTTGGCAAGATGGTACTGCTCGTAACTTTCCTGATCCATGAACACCAGGTCGGCGCCTTCCGCGTAGAGAAACTGCACCTTGAATCTCGCGAGATCGGGTTCCTCGAAACTTTCACCCGCCTTAAACGATTTTTGCAACACCTGACCCGTTTTGAGATTGCGCGCCTTGACCTTGACCAAAGTGGCCGCGCCGCGCGCCGAGGGATTGTGGACGGAAAGCTCCATTACCTGCCAGGGCGCGCCCTCGAGCTCAAAGCGAACCCCCTTCTTCAATTCACTGGTTGTAATCAACCCACACTCCCCTAGCCGGCTCGCCGGCCAAAATCTTCACATTTATGTCATGTTTTCGAACGCCAAACAGGCTGTATCCAGAGACCAGGGTCCAGATGCAAGTTAGAGAAATTCTCTTGCTTGCCTCTGGCGCCCGGAATCTTGTCTCATGAGGCCGCGGAACCGGAAACTACAGGCCCTGATGGGGTGGGGCGCGGCCCCGTTAGGATTGATTGCCAAACAGATCTCCGGCATCGGCAGGGCTTATTCCTCCAGCAGGATTGCCTCGAGAAGGTAATCCAATTCGGGGAAGCCCTGCTTCAAATAATTGTTTCCCAAACTTTCGATTTTACCCTGAACCGGGCCGCGTCCCCTTGGATACCCCTCTCCATAACCACCGTAAAGTTTTTTGACAATTTCGAGACCATCGCCCTCGATCTCGCCAAAAGGAGTGAAGCCCATGCCATCCAGCATGCTGTTGTGTATCGTGTTAATAAAAAACTGCGTGCCCCTCGTATGCGATGCGCCCATGTTGGCCAAGCTGATGCGGCCCGGGCTGTTGGTCTGCCCTCCCGGATCGTCCTTGATCAGTTGCTTGGACCAGGCCTTATTGACTTCTGGGTCTCCGGAGAAGCCAAACTGCACGATGAACCCGTCGATCACGCGGTAAAAGGCAATATCCTTGAAGTAACCGATCTTAACCAAATTGTAAAACCGATCGGCTCCGAGTGGCGACCACTCACGGGTAACTTTGATGATAAAGTCACCCTTCGAGGTTTTGAATTGAACGCGAAAGCTGTCCGGCGCTTTTTCATTGGCAAGCGAGGGATCTTTCAGAGCCGGGTGGACGTCCTCTCCAGCCAACAACCTTGCCGGCAAGGCCGCCACGCATAGCAAAATCGCCAGCCATATTTTGAAGGTCTTTTTTCGTTTCATCTTTTCCCCTTAGCAGATCGTTCTCAACTGACCCGCCATTATACCCGAAACAGACCGGGACAATCAGGTATCCAAAATGAAGCGCCGGGCCCGTACTCGGGAAAGTCTTGTCCCAGGTGATGCGCCAAGCCGGTGTCGGCCAAACCATGACGGCTGGACCAGGCGTCCCCTTCCCATCCCGCTAGCCGCCTTTGCGGTCAGAATCTTTACCCTTGTGTGGCGCCAAGGCAGCAGATGCAAGCACCAAGCACCAAGCGAGGGCAGAGCAGTCTCAACTTGGAGCTTGGTGCTTGTTGCGGCGGGATGCCCATAAGCCCTTTTCGGTTCAGCTTGACCGGCCGGGAGGCATCCCGCTAGTATAAGGCCTACTTTTCAAGGGCCGGGCGCGCCTCGGGGCTCTGGAGAAAGCGGAGGAAGGGAAAATGGCAACCAAAAAGGGCGGCCCCGTGAAAAAAAGCAAAAGCAAAAAAAAGAAACGCAAGGTTTACGAATCAAAAAAAACCATGTTTCGCGAGCTTTTTGAAATCCTGATGTATGGCTTGTCGCTCCTCATCTTCTGCAAGGGATACGCCTGGCAAAACTTTCAGATCCCGACGCCATCCATGGAAAACACGCTTCTGATTGGGGACCACATCACGGCCAACACTTTTATTTATAGGGGGAAGTCCGAGCTCGACAAAAAAATTCTCCCCCACCGAGATCCCAAACGCGGCGATGTGGTTGTGTTCAAGTGGCCGGGTGATGAACGCCAGGACTGGATCAAACGCTGTGTCGGCCTACCCGGCGATCAGTTCGAAATTATCAGCGACCTCATCTATATCGACGGCGAACCATTGAACGAGCCCTATCCCTTCTACAAGACTTACAGCGTCCAGGGCCAGTCCGACCGCGACCCCGAAATCGCCTACCGGCCAATCGGGTATTACGAAATGAAGCCGGGCATCGACAATGCGGTTTATCTCGCCAACCAGACGATCAACATGAGGGCCATCCGCGCGACCACCGAACGCACCCTAAGCAGGTACAGGGAAAAAGACCCGGAGGTTTTCGCAAAAATCCAGCAGCGCTTGAGAAGCGGAGATCCGGACCGCATCCCCGAGGGGTTCTATTTTTTAATGGGCGATAATCGCAACCGCAGCTCGGACTCCCGCGATTGGGGCATGGTGCCCAGGGAGTTCATTGAGGGACGCGCGTATTGGGTATGGTGGTCTTATGGTGAAGATGAGGGCAGCCATGAAAAACGCGGGTTCGATTTGATTTGGAGCTATTTGCGCGTACCCATTACCTTCTGGTACCGCACCCACTGGAAAGAAACCTTTTCCCTGATCAAATAGCGGGCCCCCGGTTGCGAGGACCGAGCCGAAACGCCTGCTTGGAGGGACCTATCTCCGGCGCCCGGCTTCGCAAAATGCGCGCCCGAGGTCCGGCTCCTGCACAAGCCTGAATCCTCGGAGGCAATGAGTTCGGGCAAGGATCGCGGTTGCCGGGAAACTTCCTATGCCCTCGAGGGCGAAACGGTCTCAATGAATCCAATCATCGCCTCGGCCGGGCGCATTGTCCCGGCGCTTAAACAAAATGGGGGCCGCGGCCCCCATTGGTTGGATTTTCTTAAGGCCCGATCC
>JBGTRP010000103.1:0-13260 GCA_041940685.1 Acanthopleuribacteraceae bacterium | reverse complement strand
GTTATCGCATGGGCACAACCCAATACAGCAAGGTCTCTAAGCTGGTAGAAAGAGGTCTGGACTTTTTCGGCTTGAACCGTGTGGAAGAGGCGATTGCTTGCTGGAAAGAGGCGCTCAGGTTGGACCCCAGAAACCAACAGGCGCTGGATTATCTAAATTCCGCTAAAACTTCGCGAAGCAAAAAAACCCTGGGCCCGCACGATGGCAGGGATAACCAGGAAAAAGTTGTCGCCTTTCCTACCGATGCGTCTTTTGCCCCGGCCATTCCAAAAACCGCAACCGGTCCCTCCGCTCGGGCGGAGACTCCCGCTTCGGAAGAAGCGAAGCCTAAAACATCGACCATCGCCAAGAAGAAAAAAGACCCCGCCTTAAATACCCAGCCCGTGAATACCTTTGAAGAGTTTTTTATGGCGGGGATGAAAGCCTATGTTCAGCGCAATTTTTCCAAGGCAATCGCATATTTTGAATATTGCCAAAAACTGCGGCCCAAGGACACCAAGGTGCAACACAACCTTGCTCTTTTGAAGAAAAGGAGAAATAGCGCTGAATGAAAGTTTTGTCAATTTCCAGTCAAAAGGGCGGCGTAGGGAAAACAACGGTAGCGGTGAACCTATCCTGCTCATTCGCGGGCCGCGGTTGGCGGGTGCTTTTGGTTGACTCCGATCCACAAGGTGGGGTCGGCCTTGCGCTGGGAAAGAAGCGTACCTTTTCCCCCGGGTTGGAGGCCGTGGTTTCAAAAGAGATTCCACCCAACAAAGCCATTGTCGAAACGAAAATCCCCAGACTGAGCGTGCTTCTGTCGGGAAACACTCCCGTGCAAGAGACCCACCGATTTTGGGAAAATCTACACCAAAGCAGGGTGTTCGGACAAATCCGCAAGGTGCTTGCCGATCAGTTTGACCTCATGATCATCGATACACCGCCGGGTTTCGGCAAGGGTTCCCTCGCCGCCCTCAGGGATTCGGACTACCTGCTCAATCCCTTGCAAGCTGAGCCCGGCGCACTGCGGGGCCTGCCACAATTGCTTGAAATGGTCGCCTGGGTAAAGTCATCTGGATACGCCTTGCAAATCGCGGGGATGCTGCTCACCATGGTGGATGTGAAAAACAAGCAATCGGTTGAAATCGCCAGAGACATCAGCGGCCAACTTCCCGCGCACCTGGTGTTGAAAACGGTGATTCCCCGAGATCCCTTATTTTTGACGGCCAGCATCAAGGGGCTGCCTCTGGCCCGGTTGGTGAACACCGGCTCCCCCTTGTTAACGGTGTTTGACCAGATTGCCCTGGAGCTTGAACCGAGGGTCGGTTTGAAAAAGGATGCTTCCCATGAAGCCGATTCGATTTTTGCCTGAGCCGGATGTCCTGAACGCCCTGCTATCCGCGGCGGGCGTTGAACCCCGCTCGGAGGCTCCGGAGCGCAAGGAGTCACAATCCGCGGCCATCTTCGGTCGAGGCTTTTCCCTACAGTCCCGGGAAGCCGCATTGGAAGAACCAAGCCGTGAGGAAAAGCAGAAAAACCTTTCACGCAAAAAAACAGGCGAGGCGGCGGAGGCGCTGAAGCCGAGGGGTGGAAAGGTCAATCCGGCCGGAGTCAAGGCAACGGAAAGCGGCAATCCGGCATCGCCCAACTCGCGTCCAAGGCTCGACGATCCTTCGCAAAAAACTCAGCGGCAGGGCCGCCTTGTTTTTCGTTATGACCGCACATGGCCTATAGAGGCAAAGCTGGAAGCGCTTTTAAAATTTTTACTGCGGAATAATCAAGCACTAGGCGCATTTCTAGCCGATGGGAACGGGTTACCCCTGGCCCAAATCCATACGCCGGAGCATCTCGCGGAAAGCACCGCTCCTTTGGGGTTGGCGTTACACCAATTGAAGGAAACCGCGCCATCCCTGCGAAAGGGAACGGTTGTGTATTACCTGGGAGACCAACAATTACTGCAACTTGTCTGGTGTGAAACTTCCATCGATTGGATGGTGTTGGGAATCTTGGCCAAGAAACCCATGGAGAACAGGTTCATTCCTTTCATCCGGACGGTTTTGAAAAAAATATTCGATTAGTTTTAAGGAGTTGCCCTATGTCCGGATGGAATCTATCCAGCGCGGTGGCTGGGATACCTTCATTGCGTGGATGTTTTATTTCAATTATGCCTGACGCGCTGCTTTTCGATTCTTGGATCCGTGAGGGGGAATCCTGGATTTCTGAGCAGGTTGCGGCCTATTTTGGGGATTTGGTGAGATCCAACCGTGAAGGCCTCAAAGCCCTCAACTCCTGGTCATCCGATATGCAGGTCACCATCGAATCCTCGGACATTCTCCTTGTGCTCAAGGAAATCCAATCGGATTTTGTGATTGGGGTGGTTTTTGAAAGAAATGCGCCCCTGGGAATGGTCCGCATCTATGTGAAAAAACTGATCGACCGGCTGGAGCCCATGATCCCCACCGAGGGGTTGGAGGAACGACCCAAAAGCATCCGCATCTTGGAGTTCCTGCAACGTTATGCTCCCGACCCCCATACCGTCATGTTGAGGGTCGCCCTGAAAATGAACCTGAGCATGGACGAGTTGAACAATTCTGACCGTGCGCAGTCTCTGAACGCCGAGGAACTGGAGATGATCGCCAAAGAAATACTTGGTCTAGAATCTTTAAATATTTAATTGCGGGGGATCAAATTGATTGTGAACAATGACCTTAGGAAGAATACCGAGGATAAGGGCTTCTTATTTTTTGCCAAGACCCCAGTCGTGTATCACTGCCACCATTTCAATTTGTTCCTGGACCAAACCATCGATGACGCTTTGGGACATGCCGAGGGAGAGAAACTGCGGATGAAAGCCGCGAGAGAGGCGGCCCACCAGCTCATTTCAAATGTCGCCGCCGCGATGGGAGCGGAAATGCCCGCGGAAAAGCTGGAAGTCGCTAAAAATTTGTTTCGCCACATGGGTCACGGGGCTCTTGAGGTGCTGGCCGATGAGGAAGGCGGCGAGGCCTTTGGAAATTACCTGCATTACAGCTTCTCGTGGTTGGAAAAATATGGGAAAGCCGTCAAACGGCGTCATGCGGTGGACGCTTTTGCCGCGGGCTTCGCCAGCGCGATGGCGGAGGTGGCCTTCGGCATTTCGCGTGAGTCGATGTGGGCTTCAGAAAAGGAATGTTACGCGCTCAAAGACCCGGCTTGTAAATTTGCGCTATCTCCAAAGATGCCCGAATCTCCGCCTCCCGCTTTCGTCAACCAGGCAGCTTACCTGAGCCAATCTCATGAAATCCAAGGCCTCCACGAGGCGCCGGTGCGGGAAATTGCCGAGGGCCTGAGAAACTTTACCCACGGCGTGACAGGGGATGAACGGGGGCTGGTTCAGGCCTTCGGCGTTTTTGTCACCATGCACTTGCCGGCTTATTACAACCACATCTCCTACGAGGCCGAAATGATGTTGGCCGAAAAGGGTGAAAACACCCTCGAAATCTATCGCACCCTGCTGCGCGAGTCGGGCCATGTTTGCGTGTTCAACACCTTTGGCGGAATCCTCCTTTCGCCGGAGTTCGAGGGTCTTGTCGGTCGGCCTACCGGAGATTATGAACAATTGTTGACCTATTGCTGCGCCATGGGCCGGGCGCTGGGTTTTGGCAATTGGGCGGTGAAAGAATTCGTTGCCGATAAACGCCTGGTCCTAGTGACTCCCAACAGCTACGAAAGCGCCCATTATTTGCACCGCTACGGCGCGGCCAAACAGGGCAATAGTTATTTCATTCAAGGTTCCGCGCTGGCCATCATGGTGTTGCTGCACAAATTAGATTGGAAGAATCCTCCCCAACTCAGTCAGAAAGTCTACAACGACCTTTTCCGAGGCGGCCTCGGTTGGAAGGTGGAAGAGGTTCAGTGCCTGGCCATGGGTCATCCAGTGACGGAAGTCGTGGTGACCAAGGACGGCTGATAGGGGCCTATCCATGAAAAAAGGAACCATTGCGCCGGACTTTTCATGTTTTCAGGGGCTGAAATGGCGGCTGGAATTGGATTTGCCGGGGATTCAATTTCCCAAACTGGCCAACGCGCTTGGAAAGCTCGGCTTTCAGAGCTGCTATCCGGTCCTTTTCCCATCGGTGCTGGGGTATAGGGACGATTCAGGGCACGAGTTGGTGATGGTTCCTCGTTCGGGAAGGGTCCAATTGCGTGTTCACTACACGGTACCGAGAAAATTACGAAAAAGGGTCGCGGAAGAAATTGCCGGACGGGTTTTTAAGGCCGCGGATGACCTCCCGCCATGAACTTTATCGAATCGAGCGAGGTGGCCCATTCCTTTTTTTGTATGGGAAAACCTTTTGAAATGGGACTGTTTTCCTAGCGGGATGCCTCCAAGCCGATCAAGGGAAACCGAAAAGGGCTTATCCGCATCCCGCTGCAACAAGCTCCAAGCTACAAGCAACAAGTTGAGTTTGCGACGCCCCCGCTTGCGGCTTGTTTCTTGGTGCTTGCAACTGCCGCATTGGCGTTCCCAAAACACCACACAAAAGTAAGGATTTTGACCGCCAAGGCGGCTAGGGCAACCCGACCCCCAACCAACGGCTACCTCATCTTCCGAGCTATTTTATCGATGGTCCTAAAGAAAAGAGAACCCAGCAACATGGCCAAAATGAAAAGGATCGGTTCCCACCTGCCCGCGGTGGATGCGGCAATTGCTGGACCCGGGCAATAGCCGCCGATTCCCCAGCCCACACCAAAAATCGCTGCTCCGGTCAGCAGTCGCCCATCGACAGACCGGCGAGTGGCGATCTCCATTTCACTGTTAAATAGCGAAAACTCACGTTTTGCCGCAAATCGAAAACCAAAATAGGCGATCAATACCGCCGAAGCGAGCACTAGGAGCAGTGAAGGGTCCCAATCTCGCGCGATATTTAGAAAACCGATTACCTTATTTGGATTTGTCATATGCGAGACCGCCAGGCCCAAGCCGAAAAGTAAACCCGCAAGAAAGCTCGATAGGAGAAACTTCATTGTTATGATCCATTCAAATAAAGATGATTGAAATAAACGCTCAACATGCCCGACGCCAGAAATACCGCTGTCGCGGCCATGGAACGCCTGGACAAACGGGCAATGCCGCAAACCCCATGGCCGCTGGTGCAACCATTTCCCATACGCGTGCCAACACCGACCATAAACCCGGCCAACATCAACACCCAAATGGGAAAGCCGACCCTTGGATCCTGTTTGGCAGGACCAAGCCTCAGGTAAAGGCCTCCACCGAGGATTAATCCCAAGAAAAAACTGGCGCGCCAACCGGCCTCCGCCCGCGAAGTCGTGAACAATCCGTTGACAATGCCGCTAATCCCGGCGATCCGCCCATTCAAGATCAGCAACAGTGTTGCGGAAAGGCCAATCAATGCGCCTCCCACGAGTGCGCTGTAGGGTGTGAAGTTTTCCAATTCAACGCTCCTTTCCCAGCAAGTTGATGGGTACCTTGAGGTAGGTCACGCCGTTTTCTTCAGGCGGCGGAAATTGTCCCGCACGGATATTGACCTGTACGGCTGGAATCATGAGCTTAGGTATGGCCAGCCTTGAATCGCGCGCCGTGCGCAGCTCGACGAACTGGTTTTCGCTAATTCCACGATGGACGTGGATATTCCGCATACGATGCTCACTTAAAGCATGTAAATGCTCTGGAGCCCGACTATCGGGGGGATAATCATGGCAAAGGAAGACCCGCGTATTGTCCGGCAGTTCGTAAAGCCGTTGAATGGAGCGATAGAGTTGTCTCGCATCTCCACCCGGGAAGTCCGCCCGCGCTGTGCCATAGTCCGGGGCAAAGAGGGTGTCGCCCACGAAGGCCGCATCGCCGATCAGGTAAGTAATGCTGTCGTTAGTATGCCCTGGCGTGTTAATGACAAGGCCTTCGATTTCACCAATGTCAAAGGTCACGCCACCCTCGAACAGTTGATCGAATTGGCCACCGTTAGGCTCCATATCCTCGAAGTTGAAAATAGCCTGGAACCTTTTCTGAACTTTGCCAATGCCTTTGCCTATCGCAATCTTACCGCCAACCACCCGCTTTAAATAAGGAGCGGCGGTTATATGATCCGCATGCGCATGGGTTTCGAGGATCCATTCGACCGTTAGTCCTTGGTCGGTAATAAATGCGACGATAAGATCCGCCGAGGACGTGCTCGTTCGGCCATCCTTGTGTTCGTAATCGAGCACGGGATCGACGATGGCGGCTTTTCGTGTCTTTCTATCCCAAACGATGTATGAAAAAGTGTTGGTGGGCCCATGGAAAAATTCTTTTACTTGAGGGTTCATAGCAACCTCCTTCAATTGACCCCGAAAAGAGCATATGCGCTTTTATTAAATTAGTCAATGCTAAATTAGATTTTTCTAAATTAATATTGACTAATTTAGGGAAGCTTTATACGATATCCTCCATTCTTGGGCTAAGGAGTCGCTATGAAAGGGAAAGAAACGGCCACGACCGAGGCCCGACAAAAAGATCCAGAGCAGCTGGCCAAGAACGCCGCGAATGCCTGCCGATTTCTCAAAACGCTTTCCAACCAGCACCGGTTAACGGTTCTTTGCATTTTATTGGAGGGTGAGTTATCCGTTGGGGAACTGGAAGGCCGGGTGCCACTGAGCCAATCAGCGCTTTCCCAGCATCTCGCGATACTGCGCCGCGAGGGCTTGGTCCAAACTCGGCGCGAGTCGCAAACGATTTACTACAGCTTGCACGGGGAAGAGGCGGCCCGAATCATTGACTTGTTACACGACCTATTTTGTAAAACCTCAATAGAGGTCAAAGCCTGACGATCAAAGGTTTTTTAAAAATGACTGTTTTATGAATTTAGGCCCACCCAGGAAACCCAAGAAGTACAAGAGTTGATGAATCGATGAGTCCTGCCCCGACGAAAACGCGGGAGAAACAGGCCAAGCGCCGAGAGAGGCGCCAATATGGTCGAGACTTTACGGAAGGCCTCTTGGCTTTTACAGAGACTTAGGCTTTCGGATCCCCCTAAAGCGGAAAATTGGGGGCCAAAATTAGAACGCGGCTACACCTTACCGCATTCTCAGAAGCCCGAAAGCGGTTCCTGGACCTCGACCGCAACCCGTAGCTCATTGAGCAGCCGCCCGACCCTTCCGCACACCAGATGAAAATCCATTTGGTTTTCGTTCAATAATTTGCGTATCAACCGGTCGAGCTCGCCGGCCTTTTCGCTCAATGTCGGGTAACCAAAGCTTGCGCCCGTGCCGGAAAGAGAGTGAACCTTCTCAAAAAGCGCCTGCCAAACCTCGGGGTTCTCCCCCGCCTCCGCTTGAACCTGTTGCCAAAGCAAGTCAATTGCGGTCAGCTTTCCGGGAAGCTTTCGCGCGTAATCGCGCCTCAATGATTCTAATTTTTCGCGAAATGTATCGCTTGCTTGCATCAATCCCTCATTGGCTAGTACGCTGGGCTTTCGGATGGGTTTATCCTTGGTAAACGACCCCGGACCATGTGGACTGGTCGTTTTTGGCCGCGTGGTTGAAATTTGGGGTCGGCAATGCGGGCGCGAGAGGAGAAGCAGGAGTAGGTAAGGCCGCGCCCTCAACATGGGGAGCTTCAAGTTGAAGAAGCAAATTTTGGACCAAAGCAAATTTCCAACATTCAGAAACCTCGAGATGTTGGAGCGCCAAGACCGCGGCTGAAGGATGTGGAGGGCGGTCACCAATAATAAACGCCCCCGGGCTCTTGGGATGCGGACGATCTATTTTCGCTGTCACGGGACCCGCCGCCCAGCGCGGGCCCCTGTCTCCAAGGGATGGCGGCTTCAGCGATCGGAGGCGGGACCTCTCGAGCAGGGGTTCTGCGCCTCAAAACAAACCCGAAATGGAATCTTTTTCAACACCTCTTGTTGGGAATTCAACACCTACATGCCGGAAAAAGGGCCGATTCCCGCTTTACCGAATGACGCGGCTATTTTTTCAGCGGCAGGGAAAAAGCCGGGGTCCTCGTTAGGAAAGGGCTTTCTGAGATTTCAAGAATAAAGCCCTTCTTGAGCCGGTTTCGGTCCGTATATTGCTACTTTGTTTAGGTTTGGAATATTCTCAGCTTTCAATTTGGTTGCGGCGTCTACCGCCATCCGGCTACAATCAGGTAGTCATTCAATCGATTCCCAACCTTATCCTGGACCCATGAGTCCAATTGTGTTTTTTCGTGTACCAATTAGACGAGAAGGAAAAAGAAACATGTCTGATCAAAAGAGCAAAACGGCCAAAGCTCAGATAACGGGCGCCGAAGGGAATGTCGATAAAATAAGGGATATTCTCTTCGGCGGGCAAATGCGCGACTACGACCGCCGCTTCCGCCAAATGGAAGAGCGCCAGGCAAAGGAGCTGGCTCGCTACCACGAGGCATTGGAACAGCGCATTTCCTCATTGGAAAGCTTCGTGCGCAAGGAGTTGGACAAATTGGCCGCGCGCGACCTACAGGAGAAGAACGAGCGCAAACAAGCCTTGAAAGCCATAGACCAAGCCGCGGCGAAATTGGAAAAGAGCCTCCGCCAAGAGCTCGCGGACCAAGAGGCGGAATTGAGCCGGGAGGCCATGGAGATTCGCAACCAGATCCACGAGTTGAGCAAATCGCAAACCGAGAGCCTGCTTAAGGCGCAACGGGAACTAAATGAATCACTGGAAGGCGAAAGCGCCCGACTTTATGAGGAAAAGGTCAGCCGAGATGAGTTATCGGGCTTTTTTAAGGAAGTCGCCCTTCGGTTGACAAGAGAGCTCGAACTTCCCACCACAGATGAATAAGTTTCATGGAAGAGCAAAGCCATTTGGATAAATTGCAGGAACTGCGGGCCATTATCGTGGGCCCGGAAAGGGAGTTGCTCGACCGTTTACATGACCGGGTCGGCAACCCCGAACGGCGAACCGAGGATCTGGTAGAGGTTTTGGCCCAGGCAGTGGCTCTCGGTTCGCGGGAGGACGACAAGCTCATCGAGGCCCTGCGCGCTCCGGTCGGGGAGTGTATCCAAACCCTGTTTCGGCGCGACATGAAGGTGTTCGCGCGCGCCTTGTTTCCCCTCATTCTGCCGGCCATCCGGCAGGCGATCGTGGAAGCCTTGCGTTCCCTGGTGCAAACCACCAATCAGGTCCTGGACCAAAGCCTGTCCCTAAAAGGCCTTCGTTGGCGCTGGGAGGCCTGGCGAGGCGGAATCCCCTTCTCCGAGGTGGTGTTGCGGCATACCCTCGTCTACCGCGTGGAGCAAGTATTCCTCATTCAACGCCACACCGGTTTGCTGATGGGCCATGTTCACCATCCGGAGGCGCCCACCCAGGATGGCGACGCCGTGGCCGGCATGCTGACGGCGATCGGGGATTTTGTTCAGGATTCCTTTCAGCCGGAGGATGGAGGCCAATTGGACACGGTAAACCTGGGCGAGTTATCCCTTTGGATTATCCACGGCCCTTCCGCCATGCTGGCCTGCGCGATTCGTGGTATTCCTCCCACCGAATTGCGCGCACGGCTGCGCGAAGCCTGTGAAGAGATTCATCTGAAATTCAGCGAGGAGCTCGAACGCTTCGAGGGTGACGACACGCCCCTGTTGGGCTTGGAAACGCAATTGACTCAATGTCTTAGCTTTCAACGCAAGAAACGCGAACAGGACAAGAGCGGCCGCCCGAGAAGATTCCCTACCCGAGCGCTGATTCTCGCACTCCTGATCCTGAGCCTCTTGACGCTATGGCAGGTGCGCCGTCTGAAGATCGGAGCGCAAACGCGCGCCTTGCAAATGGAGTTGGCCAGTACAGCGGGCCTCAAGATCAGAAATATTCAACGGGAGAAGGGTCTCTGGCGGGTGGATGGACTGCGCGATCCTCTTTCCGAAGAACCCGAGCGGGCGGCCTTACGGGCCGGAATCCCGGCGGAAAAGGTATATTTCGATCTGCTTCCCGTGATGTTTCTCAATGAGGAGATGGTCCTCAAACGCGCAAGAGCGCTGTTACAACCGCCGGACACCCTCTCCCTCCAACTGGAGGGTTCCATCCTCAAGGCCGAGGGAACGGCGCCCGCATCTTGGCTGCGCGAGGCGGAATCCCTTGCCCACCTGCCAGCGGGCGTCGAAGGGTTGGACCTCCAGGGTGTTTTAGATGATGAGGACGCGCTCCGGCAACTGGCCCTTTCCGTCCTAAAGCCTCCCGAGGGGGTGAGGGTCGAGGTGCGGGCAGGGGCGCTCAGCCTCAAAGGCGAAGCCCCCTTCTCCTGGGTTCGCGAATTGCCTGACCGCGTCGCGGATTTACCCGAGAATCAAATAACCGGGTTCAATATCGAGGGATTGCACGTATCCGAACATCGCGAGGCGGAGGCGCTGGCAGCCAGCCTGGGGCGGACGTTGATCTACTTTTCCGGTGAAACCAGATTACGGGATAATGGCTTGGAGGAGCTCCACATCATGGCCCAGGATCTCAACCGCTTGGCTCAAATCGCCGCCCAATTGGAGCTCGACCTTTCCGTGGACGCCTTTGGCCTCTCCGATCAGGTCGGATCCGACGAGTTCAATCGCGAGTTGCGGGAAAGACGCGCCAGGTTTCTGCGCGATGCCCTGGTGGAAAGGGGCTTCCCGGAGAACAGAATCTCCCTGGCAACGGATTCCCGTTCCCTCGGCCAGCCCACCAACCGCGCGGCAGGCTTGCTCGTAAGCATGGAAAGCCTCCAAATTGGGGAGGTTCCGACTCCATGAGCTTTCTTCGCAAGAAAATCTGCATGATCGGCGATTTCGGCGTTGGAAAAACCAGTTTGGTTTCTCGTTTTGTCCACAATAGTTTTTCGGAAAAATACCACACCACCCTGGGCGTCAAAATCGATACCAAGATGGTTCATCCACCCGGGGAAAGGCCGGTGAAGCTGGTGATTTGGGATATCGCCGGCAAGGATCGATTGGCCTCCCTGGATGGCCAATATCTGCGCGGCGCCTCCGGCTGTATTCTGGTGGTCGATGGAACGCGCACCTACACCTTGGAAAGCGCCGAAAACCTGCGGAATGAACTGCAAGCCGCGCTCGGGCCCATTCCCCTGGTCACGTTCCTCAACAAGTCCGACCTGCAAACCAATTGGGAGCTTGAGGATGGAGATATGGAACGCCTGCGAGAGGAAGGTTGGAACCCGGTGGAAACCAGCGCCAAAACCGGGGCCGGGGTCGAAACCGGCTTCCTGATGCTGGGTTCCCTTTTGGTGGGTGGACCATGAGCCTACCCGTTTCCATCAAGCGCTACCTGCGCCAACTGCTGGTCACCTCTTCCAGACCACTTTGCCTGCTTCTGGATGAGCGCCACCGCTTAAAGTCCGTTCTGGGCTCTCCGGAGGATTACGGATTGCCGGAGCTAAACCGGGGCATGGATTGCGGAGGGCTGCTGGATATTCTGGAAGGGTTCTCCGGGCCCGATCCCATGGAGATCGCCTTTTTGGAATTGCCCTCGGGCAAGGTCGTACACCTGCACCTGGTTCCGGCCGGTAAGGACCTGGCCGCCATTTACCTGGATGCGACCGAGGATCATGAAAGGCGGCGCGAGGTACAGCAAAGGGCTCATGAATTGCGCCTGCTGACCGAAAATCAGGCCGAGTTGCTGGACCAGTTGCGGCGCGCCCACGAAGAGCTGCGGGAAAAACAGATTCAACTGGAAGAGGCCAACCGTGGCCAAAGCCGTTTCATTTCCCATATGTCCCACGAGTTTCGGACACCCCTCGCCTCGATCTTGGGCTACACCGGCCTGCTTGAAAAACAGCTTTCAGAAAATCGCGAATCAAGACCTCATCTCAAGGCAATCCAACGCAGCGCCATGCATTTGTTATCGCTAATCGAGAACGTCTTGGATCAATCCTTGCTCGAATTTGGAAAAATCACCTTGCTCCCCACGGCCACCGATATTCGCCGAATGGCCGAAGATGTTCGGCTCATTTTTGCCTCCGGAGCCGTCGAGCATGGCTTGGATCTTCGGGTTGAGGTCGCAAGCGACGTTCCCGAATTGTTGGAAATCGACGAGGTTCGGGTACGCCAGATCCTCGTCAATTTGACGGGCAACGCCATTAAATTCACGCCTAAGGGCCGGGTCGAAATCCTTGCCGATTGGAACGACGGGGATTTGCGCATCATGGTAGCCGATACGGGTCCGGGAATTGCCCCGGAGGTAGGCGAAAAAATCTTTGTGCCCTTTGAGCGCTCCGAAGAAATCGGAAAGGGAGGCGCGGGTCTGGGGCTCTCCATCAGCAGGCAGTTGGCGCAAATTATGGGGGGCGACCTGGTGCTGGATATGGATTACCAGCCCGGCAGCCGTTTCATCCTTACGGTTCCCGCCAAAAAAGGACTTGCCCGCGCCGTGGCGGATGCCGCCGCCCTTTCCAAGCAAACTGCCAAGAACAGGGGAAACAAGACCATCCTTTTGGCCGAGGATGACGCGGATATTCGCGAGTTGTTGCGCTTGATTTTGATGGAAGGCTCCTATGAGGTTTGGACCGTGGACAACGGGCGCCTGGCCGTGGAAACCGCCCTGGAGAAACAGCCCGACCTCCTGATCATCGATATGAATTTGCCCGTTTTACCCGGGTTCACCGCGATCCGCCGACTGCGGGAAGCCGGCTTCGATAAACCCATTTTCGCGCTCACCGCCTCCCCGGATGTACGGGACCAGCGCGCGGCCCGCGAGGCGGGCTGTGACCGTTACCTTCTCAAACCCATCAACCTGGGGCATTTCATGGCCGTGGTCCGAGAAGTTTTGGAGCCCTCAACCAAGTAGGCGTCTTCATGCAAGCTTCGAAGGGGCACGACCGGAATATGGTTTATTTGGCGAGAGGATTTGTGGTTTAATCGATCCATCAAATTAAAGAATATTTACCATGTCGGTTACAGAACATGACATCACGAAAATCCTCGACGATTGGCGCGAGGGGGACCGGGATGCCCTGACGAGGCTCATCCCCTTGGTCTATGGTGAATTGCGCCGTCTCGCAAGCAGGCATTTGGCGCGGGAACGCCCGCAGCACACGCTGCAAACCACGGCCCTGGTCAACGAGGCCTACCTGCGCTTGAGCGCCCAAAAACGATCGCTTTGGAAAAACCGGGGCCAGTTCATGCGCATTGCCGCCCAATTGATGCGACGAATCCTGGTGGATCATGCCCGAGAAATGAAAACCTTGAAGCGCGGCTCTGAAATTCAGAAATTTCAATTGGACACGGACCTCGGCATTCCGGCGACGCGCGTTTTGGAACTAGAGGCGCTTGAGGATGCGCTCAAGGATTTGGAGAGGCTTGA
>JBGTRP010000102.1:0-13273 GCA_041940685.1 Acanthopleuribacteraceae bacterium | reverse complement strand
GGCCGGCGACCTGCCGCAAGAGCTCAGCCTGACCATGGCCATGATCCTGCCGCTCATGGTGCTGTGGACCGGCGTGTTGGTGATCATTTTCATCCTGCTCTCGTTTTCCATGATCGGCAACGAACGCAAGCTGATCAAGATGGTCGATGAATTTCGAGCCTCTTTGGGGGATGCCGAACAAGCGGCTACCCGGTCCGAGGAAACAGCTCCGGATTGAAGAACCCTCGCGAGAAGCCTCAATGCATCATGGGACCCGAGCGGAAACGAAACGAGTTGCGGTCTAATTTTTTCAGCGCTTCCTCGCCTTCCACGATGAGGTAGAACGCGTCGGCCGCCAGGTTTTTAAAAACCGAGGTCTCTCCCGAAACGGGCCAAAAAACCTTCAACTCCGAGATCGTTCGCGCCTTGCCAAGGCCGATTTCCTGGCGCAGGGGTGAACAGCCGAAGCTGCCGCCGCTACCCACCACGCGGTGGATCTCGCGGCTCGCCGAACCCTCCTGCACCTTAATCGCGATGCGCGCGCCCAGGGCCGCACGATTCGTTTTCCTGCCTTGCAGCGAGAGGGTCACCCAATGTGCATCAAAACCCGGGTTTTCGAATAACGCGTTGCGGTAGATATCGCCGGAAAATGCGCCGCCCATGACCGCGTGAATGTCTTGATCGCCGTCATTGTCAAAATCCGCGAAGGAAACGCCATGCCCCTTTTGCAAATGGCCCATGCCGGCCGCGGCGGTCACATCCTGAAAGACTTTGCCGCCATCGTTGCGCAGCAAGCGGTTGGGAATCAGCATGCGCATATCCGGAGTGCCCGTGCCCAGGTAGAAATCGAGGAAACCATCGTTATCCACATCGCCGAAATTGGAGCCCATCGCCACGAAGACGCGCTGCAAACCGGCCTCTCGGGTAACGTCCTCGAAGGAGCCGTCGCCCTTGTTGCGAAACAATCGGGCATGCTCCCCGGAATGGCGTTTCCCCAAAATATCCGCGGCCACCACATCCACCCGTTGCGCGCCGTAGTCGGAAACAAACAGGTCCAGCCAGCCATCGTTATCGTAATCGAAGAACCAGGATGGAAAGCTCTTGACGGGCTCGTAGACCTTGGCCGAGAAGGTGACATCGGAAAAATCCCAGGCCAACGGGTTTGGATTGCCCGGTTCTTTGGGGCCATTGTTCTGCAAGAGGATATTGGTCTGGCTCAGGCGCGAGAGATAGAGATCCGTGTAACCGTCGTTGTTGTAGTCGCCCGCGGCCACGGCCTTTACGAAACCGGTCTTGTCCAGGCCGAGCGCGGCCGCGATTTCCGTGAAGCTGCCGTCCCCGTTGTTGCGGAACAGCTCGCAGGGATTGGGGAAATCGGCATTGGATTCGTTGCCGATAAAAAGATCCACATGACCGTCGTTATCGTAATCCAGCCAGGCCGCGGTCTGGGTTGGATGGAAGCTCAGAATGCCCGATGATTCGCTGACATCGGAAAAGCTGCCGTCCCCGTTGTTGCGCAGCAGTGAATTGGGCATCTTGCCCTCGCCCCACATCCATGCGCCGCGCAGCACCAGCACATCCACAAAGCCGTCGTTGTTGTAGTCGGCCTGGACCATGTTCAGCCCACCGGTCAGCCCGGTCAGGCCCGCGGCCGCGGTGCGGTCCTCGAAGCGGCCGTCGCCCGTATTGCGAAAAAAGCGCATCTGATCCTCCAGACCCCAGGAGGTGACCATCAGGTCCAGGTAGCCGTCATTGTCGAAATCCTCGGCCACCGAACCCCCGGAGAGCTGGTTATCGTCCACGCCCACGGCCATGGCCACATCGCGAAAGCGCTTCATGGCGCCCTCGGACTGGAAGACCGTCTCGGGGATGCGCCATTTTTCGGGAACCCGATCGGGATATTCGCCCAAGGTCATGGCGGCGATATTGTAGAGCCAGCGGGCGCCCAAATCGTCGGGATCATCCGACAATTGTTCGCCCAGCAACTGCATGGCCCCTCGCGATCCTCGTTCGAGGCGGTGGCGGCCCTCCTCGCGGATGGGTAGCAGGCAACTGGCGCTGGTGTGGTTCTCCAGACAGTTTTCCTGCTCGCCCAAACGGAGATAGACCGTGGCCAGATTTTCGCGCAGCCTGGCGCGGTCCAGGGGCAGCTTGTTGACCAGGTGCAAGCGCTCCAATTCGCCGAAGGCTTGAATCGCCTGCTCGTTGAGACCGGCCCGCACCAACTCGGTTCCCAGCCGATACCAGAGTAGCAGGGCCCGTTGAACCGGCAGTTCGGCTTTGTCGATGGCGGCAATTTCCCGCGCGCGCCGATCGTTGAGATAGGCGATCGAGGAGGGAACCGCGTTCTTCGAGATCTCCGCCAGCCGCGCAACCATGCGCGCGGTCTCCGGGTCCTGTTGCGGCTGGGCGCCAGGCTCGCCCTTGGCGGCATGGGCGTCGTGATGTTGCGCAAGCACGCGGGGTCCGAGAGCCAAAATAAAGATCCAAACCCAAAGACAAAAGACAATTTTTAGCGGCAATCCGTTCACATGGCCCCCGGGCAAGCTCGTTGCCAAGTTATTGTAACCCGAAGTGGTTGGAGCATTGGAGGGGGAGAAGCCATTCGGATCGATCGGCTCACCAAAAAACGCCTAGAAATAGAAGACTATGCTTAAAGAGGAGCTCATTGATCAGTTCACTTATGTTTCGACAAGACACGAAGTTTTCACAATAGGCTTTAAATTTGGCCCAATCCTTTTCGTTCAAAGCTACGGCGCCCTGATCAACCGCCCATTCATAAAATCCTATCGGCGCATTTTTCACGTCACAGATGTTGGCATTCCGAAAATTAGCGGTTTGCCACTCTTGGATGCCATCCAAGTCAGCGTTTGAGAAATCAGCGCAGCAAAAATTAGCGCTATAAATATTTGAATGCGATAAATCTGCATTTCTGAAAATTGCAAAAGGAGCAGTAGCGTTTTGAAAGCTCGATTTTAATATTAACTGATTCGAAAAGTTTGCACGTTCTAGATATGCATGATCATAGATAACTTCTTCAAGAGTCTTTGCTGCGGAAAAATCTATTGCGATCAGATATGTAGCCGTGAAATCTGTTTTGACAAAACTAGTACCTTTCAAATAATACCGGCCCGAATCTTTCTCTTTACTTCGCGGAAGAAATGTTGCGCTTTCTAAATAAGCTCCATCGAGAACCGCTTCAGATAGATTCGTGTATTCTAATCTTGCCCCCAGCAAATTGGCATCGGTTAAGTCTGCCTTTACGAATATAGCATGATACAGATTTGCTCCGATAAGATCTGCCTTCTTTAGATTGGCGTCAGTAAGATCGGCATAGTCGAATTGAGTTTGGGCAAGTTTTGCGTCCCGAAAATCAGCTCCCATGAGAAGGGCGTCGGAGAAAACCCCATTTTCCACATGAGCATTAGAAAAATTCCAACCCGCAAGTTTTGCATCTTTAGCCATCAAGTAATGCAATTGTTGATTAGGCTTATAAGCGATTTGTTCATTGGGGCTTAATCGCATATTTCGAATATCTATACGGAATTTTTCTTGGAAGAAGTTGCCTCCAGGATGGTACCTTTCAACTTGATAAGTGATATAACTTGAGGATAGAAGAAGGAGCATTACAATATAGAACCATGCGTTCCTCCAAAAATTGCGCAATGGGAATCTCGATTTATCGGTATGACCAAAATCAAGAACAAATTTTAAATATTCATAATGATAAATTGAAACACAAGATACAAAAATAAAGACAAGTAAGTGAAAAAAAGACACCTCATCCTGAGCCTTCAGCAAATACCACCAAACCAGGATGGAAACAAAAGGAATAAACAACCAAACGAAGCCGCCAAAAAAATACCTTCTAGTTCTTGAAAATAGAGGCTCTTTCTGCTTTTTTCCATCTAGCTTATTCGCAACATAGTCGTTTAAAAAAGCAGGATAGGTTTTTTGCCATACATATTTCCCATCTTCAAAAACTAATGGAAAGCCGCGGTATTGCTCGCAAACAATATCAACAAAAGAAAGCAGCCATAAATGCAGCACTACCAGCAAAGCCAGCGGCCACTTAGAAAAAATAGTAAGCTGAGTATTCAAGCCAATAATGGGAAGCTTTACCTCCAAGTAATCCTTGAAAAACACTTCATCGCTAAGGCTGGATATGCTAAGTAATATAAAAGATGACAGAAGTAACACGGTATAAAATATGTAGTTGATTTGCCTTAATGACTTTTCTAAAAAATCCGTGGATATGGAAAGGTGCGCGGGGAGAATGGCGCCGCTGAGATCGGCGCCCGACAACTGATTGGCGCGAATACCCTTCGTTTTTCGCAGGTCGACACCGGCAAAACAGCACCCGGCCAATTCGGGATGCCGAAATGTTGCATGAGTCAAGTCGGCCCTGCTGAAATCGGCGTTTCGAAGCTCGATTCCGCCATCAGTGACCGCATCCGGCCCGGATAGAATGACCCCTTCCAGGTTCACATCGGAAAAATCAATTCCATCCAGCGCCACTCGGGCGCGAATATGGGCGAAGGACAAATCCAGTTGGGTCACGCCGCTCTCTCGAGCGCGCTGCCTCGCCTCATTCCACTTGCTTACAAGGACCTCATCCTTTTGATGTAAAATTTGGGCCAAGGCCGCGATATTGGTTTTCAAGCCTTGTTCGTTGGGATTGTCCCTCGGATTCGGCCTCGCCTCGGCCCCATCGCGGAGGTTTCGAATTCGGTCTTGTTCCCTCAGGAGCGCCAAAATCTCCTCTGAATCCGCCATGCCTCTCCTCATGTTATAAACCCCAACCCAACTGCCGGGGCGCATTCGCGGTTTGCGACTAACAGCAAGTCACACGCTGACCTTCCAAAACCAAGCATCCCAGAACAACATGATCAAGCATCGAGATTCCGGCCTGTTCCATTCATCCTCACTTCAGGGGGAGGGTAGTCTGTAAATGCATTGGCGCGAGTGCATAACCGATGAGTAACCATTAAAAAATAGAGAACCTTTCGTCGCGCTTTCGCAAAAACCCAAAAATTTGTCCGCCTACTCTTTTCTATCTTCTATCAGAATGTTCTTGGTGAGCCTGTAAAAGAAACTGGTTTCGGCAAATATGCTGGGATCCACCCGAATCCGCCAGCGCTTTTTATTGGCGTCTCTCGCCTCGACCGCAACGGGTTCCGCTTGCCATAGCAGGATTCTTTTGTCCACCGCGCCCAGGAAAAACGAGCCCTCGCGGGAGATTTCTTTGCTCACCTTGCGGAAGTTTTTGTCCAGGCAAACCACGTAAAGCAGGAATGGCGCCGCCGTTTCATCACCCTCGTAATAGACCTCGTTGGGAGCGGAATAGGCCAGCGCCGCGTAGTCCGTCCCCTCAAGGCGTTGGTAGCCTTGAACGCGGGAAAATGACCAGTAGAACCGCTCCAGTTCCTCTTTCTTGTAGGGCAAGCCGTCTTGGAAGGTGCGGTAGACGCCCAAGGGCGACACGCGATGCGCCAGCGGGAGTTGCAGGGGCTTTTTGCTTTGAAAGGAAGCATCCTTCTCCTCACGGGCATGGACCCAGGCATGGCTTTCCAACTCGCTGACCACGCGAACCTCATCCCCGCCCTGCCAGGCAGTGATGTAACGGCGAAAGTAGGTCGCCTTGAAAAACCGGGATTCGTTGAGCTGAGGGCTGAATGGAGCGCCCAGCCGCTCCAGATAAGGCCCTCTGTCATCCCATTCGACGCGGACCGGCTGGATCAGCGGGTCCAGGTAGGCGTTACCTGGATGGTAAGTGTTGACAAACAGGCCACCGCCATTTCCCACGGCAATGATTTGGCGGAAAAAACATGCCTCCGTCCAAATGCCGGATGAAGCCTCCGCCCGCAAAAGTCCCAGGAAGCCGCCGTCGGCGCCGTACACGCGGGTCATCTTTTGGCCATCGGAACGCACGGACACCAGGAAGACGCCGTTCTCTTCGCTGTAGGCAAAATCGTAAAAGGCCACGCTCTCGCCCGGAACCGGGAGGGCAAACAGAAAGAGTCCCGAGGAATCGAGCACCGCGACCTCGGCGGCGCCCGACGACTCGCTCCGCACCAGAATCCGATCGCGGGAGTCTAATTTTAATATGGTCTCATCAACGCCTCGCAGCGAGGGTTGATACTTAAGGGTAAAGGGCTCGCGGGCCACGGCCGTGAAGGAGAGGATGGCTAGGAATAAGGTCACGCATTTTTTAATTGACATATATATGTCTCCAAAAGCCGCATTCTCCTTCCCCAGCGGGACATGAAGGACGCGCCTCGTAACCATCGCCACCCTCAAACGAAAATGGATTGGCGACCCCGCTGGTATCGGAGAGAACCTCGTTGCCATCCCCCACGGGATTGGGGGAAGACCCTGAAGGCAACATTAAAAAAGCCAAAAGAACTACAACCCTCAATTTCTTAGAATATATTTTCATGTACTTCTCCAAACTTTTTTATGAATAAAAAGTCCCTGCATCTTTGAAAAATTATCATACCACAAAAATTAACGTCCAAAACAACTATCATTTATACTTTCACACCAAAGGAGTCCTAACCCAACCCACGGCCCTTGGCCTACAGGGGAAACGCGGAATGGGAGAGGAGAAATGCTTTCATTGGCGCCCGCATAAACA
Source organism: Acanthopleuribacteraceae bacterium (assembly GCA_041940685.1). Taxonomy (GTDB): domain Bacteria; phylum Acidobacteriota; class Holophagae; order Acanthopleuribacterales; family Acanthopleuribacteraceae; genus JBGTRP01. The sequence goes on along the minus strand of JBGTRP010000102.1, from coordinate 6,657 downwards.
ACCGTCTGAAACGCGCGGGTCGAGCCCGGTTTATATAGACACCCTGGCGCATGACTCTTTACAAATGTGGGTCATGCATTCTGAATTTTAGCGACCGGGAGACGGCGGAAAATTTCCCTTGCCGACTACAAGTCGGCGATCCCGGGGCAAGGCGCGCCGGGCTTCACCCTTCCCCACGAACCCGATGGCCCGGATGGCGGACGCTGAAGCTATTTATTTAAACTCCTTTGACAAATGGCGTGATATGAGATATAAGTTATATACGTAATAATCAGAAAATATTGCCTTGACAACAAAAATACGAACGACGAGGTAAATCGCATGAAATTGGTTCGTTTTTCATTACTGGGAATAGTCTGCTTGGCACTTTTGGGATTTTCCACGGAAAAAGAGTGCGAAGACATTCGCGGCTGCGACGGCGACAACTGGTGCGCCGAGGCCTCCTATGTGGATGGCTGCAAAATTGGTTGCCCCGCCCATCCGGACGGCGAGATCGGCTGTAATATTACCGGAATAGGAATCGAAGAGCTTGGCGATTAGCCGCGGATAAAAAGGCATGAATGCCGCCCGCGGTGATCGGAAGAAACGCCTTGAGGATGTTTTCCGCTATTTGTGCGGGAAATATTCAGGGCGCCCGGTCCAGGGTTGGACTTCATCCTCCCCCGCATGATCGTCGAATGGCTCCGGCCCACGGTAAACATTCACATGGAGGTTCATGGTTATGAAGAAAATGGCATTGGTATTGGTTGGATTTCTTTGCCTGGCGCTCGCGGTCTACGCAACGGAAAAGGAATGTGAAGATATTCGCGGCTGTGGCGGCGATAACATGTGTACGGAAGCATCTTATGTGGATGGCTGCAAAATTGGTTGCCCCGCCCATCCCGATGGTGTCATTCAGTGCGCCAGCATCACCATTTTCGGCGATATCGAATAACGCTTCCCCACCAATCTTGTGTGGCCGCGCCCAAGCCCGGTGAGGTTGATAGCTCCCGCTTGCGCGGCTCATGCAACGCGCTCGGTGGTTTTGCCTCGCTTTCTCTCGCGGCTGGTTTCTTTGCGCATGGAGCTATCGCCTTGGCGTCACAAAATTTGGCGCTACATGAGATGTGTCGTCCGCCAAGGTGAGGAAAGCCGCCGACGGGAACCAGGTTGGGTGAGAAGGCATTTTTGCGCCATCCGTTTTGGAAAGGAAAATTGTGGAATCCATCTTCTTGATGCTGCTCCCCTACTTTTGGTTCCCCACCAGCGATGACGGCGGCTTTCTGAGCCGGCGGGATCATGCGCTGGATTTGGGCGGTTCCGACTACCTTCACTTTGCCAAGGCCATCGAGAACACGGAACACGGCCTGTTCGTAGTTGAGAACCTGGAAGGCCGCGTCCTGCGATTTAACGAGGCGTTCCAGTTACAGGCCACCATCGGCAAGCCCGGCGAGGGTCCCGGCGAATTGCAGTACCCCGCGCAACTCTCTGTCTGGGGCGACAGCCTTGTGGTGCGAGACCAGCGGGGGTTTTCATTTTTTGACATCGACGGAAATTTCAAGAGCCGCTTTCGGATCTATTCATTCGTCAATTCGTTCGTGTATGTGCGGGGCAAGATCTTTGCCGTGCTGGTCGCGCCGAGAAAACCCAATTACGGGTACATTTTTAATGAAAAAGGCGAAATGAGAGGCTCGTTCGGGAAAAAATTCTTTTCCTCGGAAAGGAGAAGCCAACTGCAAGAGGCCTATGATTCCGAACGCTATTTCTCCGACGGCAGGCTGCTGAGCGATGGCCAATTTATCTATTACCTCAACGCCAGGTTCGGGCGGGCCGCCAAGTTCGATCTCGAGGGCAACCAACTTGAGGACAAGGAACTGAACACGGGCGTCAACGACCCAATGATTGTCCAAAAAAACCTGGATATCTTGGAGAACGGCAGGAAAAACCGCCAGTACGCAAGCCCTCAATTTGAAGGCAGAGCCAAGGATACCTATGCCGTATTTCTGGATGCGGCCCTGGTTGGAGAGCATATCTATCTCTATGGCGAAAAAGTCTTTCCGCGCACGGATGAGTTTTTACAGCTTCCCCATCGGCAGGTTCGGATCATCAGCGCCGAAACCCTGGAGTTGGTCAGCCGAAAGAAAGTGAAAATCCAAATGACCGGCAACCTTTCAGAGGGCGTTTACCTTCACGCCGCGACCTCGTATTCCAGGGAAGGTGAAACCGGATTGCTGTGCATCATGTCCGTGGATGGAAACACCAAGGCGGTTATTCTCACGGAAAGGTCGCCGCAATGAGGCTGGTCAAAAACCTCTTGCTCCTGCTCCCCTTTGTGGGCGCCTACTTCCTCATCATCAACCGTCATTACATCCAATTATTTTTTTCATCCACCCCGAGCCTGGTCGCGGATCATCTGGAGGCATCCCCAACAGAGACAGTAATCGTCATTTCACCGGACTCCGTCTGCAATATCTGCCCGGCGGGTTCCTATCTTTTCTCCACAAGGGAGGAAAACGCCCTCTACATCTTGCCGCAAGGAGCCAGCGAGGCCGAGATCGACAATTTCGTGTTTACCTATGAGGTGGCGGGCAGCGTGATTGTTTCCGACGATGCCTTTGAAAAGCACATGGCGCTTCTCAGCAGGTGTTCCGGGTTGGAAAGAAAGAAGAGCCATGTGTTTCGGGTGACCGGCAAGAACTCCAAACTACGGTTCCTGAAAAGCTTTTAATGCGGGAGAAAACGTAGAGCTTGAAGAGCCGGGCCCCGGTTTGTTCAGCGGAGGCGGCAAGAGAACCATTCCGGACGCGTCTCCCGGCCATCAATCAACCGCTTTACAGATTTCCCCTGAATTCGGACTTTTCTCCAATGTCCGGCTTGGTCTATCATTAAGCCTCACGTAAACTAGCCCTAAAGTGAATGGAAAAATCAATTTGTGAGGAATGCATGCAGCTCAAACCGCTTACCTTGGGCCCCATCGTGGGGGCGACCACTCCGACCAGCGTCCGCCTTTGGGGACGCGGCGATCTGGAGCTAATGAACGGCCGGCCGCGCTGGTGCTACGGCGTGGCGCAATTGCGCAAACCCCGTGGACGCAAATTTCTATTGCGCCAACTCGTGAAGCTATCGCCTCATTTCGACATGACCGGCGTCGCGGTATTCACGGGTCTGGAGCCCGATACCCGCTACGATTACCAGTTCGCCTACTTTTTCTCGGATGTGGAAGTGAAGGGCGACCTTTTCAGCGGCGAGCCCTGGCCCACCATCGACATTCAATCCTTCACCACCGCCAGCGCGGATCCGCAAGCCACCCGAAACATGGTGGTCGGCTCCTGCCGTTATTTGTTGTCCCTGTTCGGCGAGAAGGTTTTCGATGATCGAGGCGACAAGGCCTTCCGCTCCATCTCGAACCTCATTCAGCAAAAAAAAGCGGCGGGCGAGGAAACCCATCAACTGCTGTTGGTGGGGGACCAAATCTATGCCGATGACCTGCGCTCGCTGGAGCCCGCGGTGACCCTGGAACAGTTTTTTCAACGATACCACGATGCCTTCGGCCAACCCCATATTCGCGGCCTCATGGCGGGCCTCCCCTGCTACATGATTCTGGATGACCATGAGGTGGAGGATGATTGGCCCAACAAGGCCAGCGAAAAGGATTGGCTGTACAAGTGGACCGCGGCCATGCAGGCCTATCTTTGCTACCAGGCCAGCCACGGACCCTTGTTCGACCTCAGCGACCAGAACCGAATTACCGGCATTCCCGACCATTTCTGGTACACCTACCGGGACGGCTGCTGCGATTTCTTTGTCAGCGACACCCGGACGGAGCGCGTCCTCGACGAGGACGGACGCGAAATCATGAGCGAGGAACAGCTCGGGGCGCTGAAACAATGGCTCATCAGGGATCAAGACCGGGTAAAGGTGATCGTTTCCACGGTACCCTTTATTCCCGATATCAAGGGCAACAATAAACACTGGGGCGGCTTTCAGGAGCAACGCGCCGAGCTTCTGGATTGGATCGTCGAAAACCACGTGCGAAAGATCCTGTTCATCTCGGGGGATATCCACCTTTCCATGAGCGCGGAAATGGTGTCGGAGGAAAAGCCGGATATCAAGATCGTTTCCGTCATTTCCTCCGCATTATTCTGGCCCATACCTCGCAACCCCTTCCGAAAAATCCTTGCGCCCGGTACCATCCACTCCAAATCGCGCGGCAGCTTTCGGGTTTCCCGCGGCCTCGAACCCTGTAAGCGCAACAACTTCGTGCGGCTTTCCATTTCACCGCAAGGGGTATCCGTGGAAATCTACAGGCGCAAGGGTCAACGGGAGTCTGCCACGACTCATCATTTTTGAAGGCAGCGCCGACCGCGCCCGGCAAAATTGATGAAAGCCAGCCAAGGCTGATTTCACAATCGCCGTAAAAACCTAAAAACGTGATTTTTGACATGGTTTTTGCCTGAGTGGAGTCACTATAGTCCTTAACAAGTGTTTGAAGATCGACAAGATTGTACAAACCAGAGAACCATCACGTGCTCGCAACCGGTAGGGGGTTTGTTCCGTGATTGCTTCACGGGTGGTTTCACGCGCTGATTCCAAGGAAAGGATGAGCCTTATTTTCCATTGAAAACCCATGGGAAAGCCCCGCAACGGGATTCTGAGCCCTCGTTGTAGCGGGAGTTTCCAGTGGGGCCGTGCGCGCCCGGAGGGAAACCGCGTCATTACGGCGATTTGCCCCGCGAGGCCGTTGGCTAAAACTCATCAGTTTCCAAATTCCAAAGCCAGGAGCTTGGTTCCTATCCCAATTTTTGCTGATCCCCCCTTTTTGCCGGATGAAGTCCGGCGCTTGGTGACGATCCGCCATTGAGCCCCCTACTCCCCGTTTGCGCCATCGCGTAGCGCGGCTTCTTTTGACAGTCAGGCCCACCAGCCCCTTTTGAAAGAAGGCGAAGATGTGCGCCTGATGCGGAAAGGGTTTCAGGAGTTTTCCGCGATGTCATTTTATGCGATGCCCTACCGCGTGCTATTTCACGACACCATGGCCTATGGCAGCCATCACTTTCTCACCAACTTCAAGTTCCAATGCGAGGCCCGCGAACATCTGTTTTTCAAACATCTGGTGGATCGCTCGCGGGAGGGCAAGGCCGCCCACGAAAGCCTGGTACTTCTCACCCGCGAGGGTTACAGCCGCAACCTCGCGCCGGTGGAGGTCGGCGAAAAGGTGATGATCCTCGTTTCCACGGAAGACCACACGCCATCCTCGGTGCGTTTTTGTTTTCGAATCATTCGCCGCGATGGGGCAAGGGTGGCCTGCGGCTTTCAAACCCTGGTTTGCGTTTCCCGCGAGAGCGGCGAGGTCGTTCCGGCCCCGGAGGTTTTCCGCCGGCTCATCGACCGTATCCCCGAGAGAATCACCGATCCCGGATTCGCCGCGCGCGCCATCGCGGGCAAGACTCGGACGCTCTTCGACCAGGGGATCATGGCCTTGGCAGATTCGCTCTTCGAACAGAGTTCCCTATCTCCGGAAGGCCAGTTTGTAGATTCGAAAGGAAACCCGTTCCATTTTGACCCCAACGTGGAGAGGGAACCCCCGCGCATCGCATCCGGTCCGGTATTTTTATTTCCGGGCCAGGGCTCCTTCGACCTGGGCTATTTGAGAAGCTTGTACGCGGAGAGCCAATCGCTCGCCGCATGCTTTCACCAGGTGGACACCATCACCCAAAACCTGTTGGGCAAGTCGTTTCTGCCTTTGGTGCGGGGCGCAGATAGGGTTGAGGAGGATGGCGAGCTGTTTCAGGTGGGCATGTTCTGCGCCGCGGTCTTGGGCGCGGAGTTGCTGCGGGAGCGAGGCGTACGACCCGCGCTGCTGGTGGGCCACAGCGCGGGCGAGTTGGCCGCGCTGACCGCATCCGGGATGTTCGATTTTCCAACCGGAATAGAGATCATCTGCCGCAGAGTACTGGCGCTACGGCGGGTTCCCACGGATGCGGGCGCCATGCTGGCGCTTTTTTGCACGCCGGAAAAAGCCGCCCTCCTGCTGGAAAAAACCGGCGCCGAATCACCTCGTATCGCGGTCATCAACCACGACACACAGGTGGTGGCCTCGGGAGCCGCCGCCGATATTGCCGCGTTGAAAAGAAGCGCGGACGCCTCGGGAATCGGAGCGAAGCGCGTACGCGCCCCCTACCCCTTCCACCATCCAATCCTGGAGCCCGCCGTCGTCCCTTTCGCCTCCGATCTGGCTTCAATGGAGCCACGCGAGCCAAGAATCCCGGTTTTCTCACCCATGGAGGGCCGTTTCCTGGACCGGGAACCAGACCTTCCCCATCTCCTCGCCTCTCATTTCACGCGGCCCTTGGACTTTCGCCAAGCCGCGCGGCAACTCTACCAAGCGGGCGCGCGGACCTTTATCGAGGTGGGCGCGGGTAGAACGGTGACCGGAATCCTGCGGAACAATTTCCCCGATAAAAAGGATCTTCGAGTGGAGACGCCCTTCGCGGGCCTTCGCACTCCCAAACCAAGTCCAGGCAACATCAAACCGTCCACAATCGAAGCGCAAAAAGCCAATCGAAAACCCGCTAAACCCTCCGAAAATCAACATGACATTCCCGTCGCCATCATCGGCATGGGATGCGTGTTGCCGGGAGCCCCCAACCCGCAATCCCTGTGGCGCAATATCCTGGA
>JBGTRP010000101.1:0-13275 GCA_041940685.1 Acanthopleuribacteraceae bacterium | reverse complement strand
CAAGCTAAGACGAGCCAAATGGGCAATTGGCCGAAAAGGTGTTACACTCCAATCAGAAGAAGGTGAAAGGAGTCTCACGCTTGAAGCAATGGCTGACCGCTTTGTTCGCCAAAATAGGTTCCTTTTTCAAAAACCTCCGCTTCTGGCCCTTTAATTCAGACGGGGAACGGCCCCATTGGAAGTGGGTTGCCCTGGCCATCGCGGTATTCCTGCTAGGGCTTTGGATTCTTAGCTGGTATTGGGGCCGGGAGCCCGGTAAATTCGACGTCCGTAAAAACGCCCTGGAAAAAGCGGGAGGCGATGAAACTCGGCTTGTGACTGGATTCGTGACCACAGCTTGCCTGATCCGAATTGCCGAGACCTTGCTGGACAAACCAGGCGGGTACCTTAGCAACGATATCATGCCGCCCTCGGTTTTCATGGACAACATCCCAAATTGGGAATTTGGGGTCCTGGTGCAGATCCGCGATATGACGCACTCGCTACGCTACGACATGAGCCGTTCCAGATCCCAATCGGAGGAGGATACCAATCTCAGGGAAGCCGAGCCTTTGTTCAGCTACCATAACGATTCATGGGCCTTCCCCAGCAGCGAGGGCCAGTACCACAAGGGGATCAAGGGGCTGAAGCGCTACCTGGAGGGGTTGGCCCAACAAAAGGATGCCCATACCCAATTTTACGCGCGCGCCGACAACCTGCGCGATTGGCTGGCCATGGTGGAAAAGCAGTTGGGAAGCCTTTCCCAGCGCCTGAGCGCCAGCATTGGCCAGGCCCGGGTCAATACCGACCTGGCCGGGGACGATGCCGCCCGCCAATCCACTTCCGCGCCCGGGCTCGTCGTGGTCAAAACGCCCTGGCTGGAGTTGGACGACGTATTTTACGAGGCGCGAGGGGCCACCTGGGCGCTGCTCCACCTCCTAAAAGCCGTTGAGGTGGACTTTGAGGATGTGCTTCAGAAGAAAAATGCGAGGGCCCTCGTGCGCCAAATCATCCGCGAATTGGAAATGTCCCAGCGCCGTGTTTGGAGTCCCATCATCCTCAATGGCGGCGGTTACGGCCTGTTCGCCAACCACTCTTTGGTGATCGCCTCTTATATTTCCCGCGCCAACGCATCGCTGCTCGACCTGCGCAACCTCCTTGCTCAAGGCTAACCCCCGCCCGCCTGGGGCCCCATGCAAATCCCTCAAAGATGGCCTGGCCCTATTAAGACCCTTGGCCGGCATAGGTTTCGCGTTACAGGTCTTTTCGAAAACAGCGCAACCCACCGGCATCCGTAAATCCGAGTGCGCGATGAGCCCCGTGGCTGGCTTTATTTTCCAATTGGGCATCGGAGGCGAATTCTCGGCAACCCATGGACCGCCCCCAGGCTTCGGCGGCGGCGACCAGCGCCCGGCCCACGCACCGCCTCCGGGCCTCCGTTTCCACATACCAGCCTTCCAGATAGGCGACCCTGTTGCTCCGGCAACCCTCGGCATAAGCTCGAATGGCAAGCTCCACAACACCCAAAATTCCATCCCTGGACTTCTCCTCCGCCACGAGAACCGCATCGGGACTTCGAGGGAAACACTCACCAAAAAATGCCTCGATCTCCTCGCGATGCTCCGCTTCCGCTCCCTCCGGCCATAAGGCTCGGCGCATCCGCAACCAAGAATCCGCGTCATCTCTACCAACGGGCCGAACCTTTACCATTTGAGACAACCTCCCTTGATTCCCGAGAACCACCTCACGATCTTCCCAACACATCGCGCGTGGACGGCCTGTTTTGATGGCCTGGCCCCAAACGCCACTAGTAGCGTCCGATTTGATGGCCTGGCCCCAATTAAAGCTTGTGGTAGTCTAGAAAGGCGAAGGCGGTGATGAAGTACACGCAGGTAGCAACGAAATCGTTGAAGGAGGTCACAAAGGGCCCGGTGGCGAGGGCGGGGTCGAAACCCAGTCGCTTCATGGCGATGGGAATGACCGTGCCCGTGGTGGCCGCGGTGGTCATGGCGCATACCATGGCCACTAAAACGGTGATCAGCATGCCGTACCCGCCCCAGAAAAAAGCAATCACACCGATCAGGGTTCCACAAACCAGGCCGAGCGACATGCCCACCTTGGCCTCCTTAAAAGCGGACCGGCGCGCTTCTTTCCAATCGAGCTGGCTGCTGGAAAGCAATCGCGCCATGATGGTGGAAGACTGTACGCCGACGTTCCCGCCCATGGCGCAAATCATGGGCACAAAAATGAAGATGCGCGCGGCCGCGGGGCCGAACACGTCCCGTTCGGTGTAGCGCATGATAAGGGCCACCATCAAACTGCCGGCAAAGGAAGCCATAATCCAAGGCAATCGCAGGACAACTATCTTGCGCGTGTTGTCGCCGGCCAGGAGTTCCTCGTCAGAGGAACCGATCTGCATGTACAGGTCCTCCTCGGATTCCTCGTTAATGACGTCGATCACATCGTCGACCGTGATTATTCCAAGCAGTCTGCCCTCATCGTCGACCACTGGAACCGTAACCTGGTCGTAGCGGCGGACCACCTCGGCCACCTCTTCCTGGTCCATCAGCACATTAATCGCGCTGATATCGGTCTTCATGATCTCTCCCACACGGACGGTCGCACGGTTGATCAGCAATTTCCGCAGGCTGACCGCGCCTTTCAGACGGCCCTGCTCGGTGACATATAGATAGAACAGATTGGTGAGATCCACCTCCTCGGTTTTGCGGATCTTGTCCACGGCATCGGCCACGGTGGCCTCGATGTCAATGGAGAGAAACTCATTGGTCATGATGCGGCCGGCGGAGTCCTCGGGATAGTTCATCAGTTCCAGGACGTCGGCCTTGTCCTTGACCGACAGCCGGGCAACCAATTGGTCGCGGACCTCATCCGGGAACAGCTCCAACAGGAAAACCACGTCATCGTCGCTTAGGTGTTTGAGGATCCAGGCCCATTCCTGGTGGGTGAGCAAGGGATAGAGACCGGAAATCACGCCGGGCTCGAGGTCGATCAGCAACTCGGCGCAAAGCTCCACGTCGGTAAGCAAAATGGCGCGGAAAATATCCACCATCGCCTCGACGGGAAAAGAGCTCAAGGCGGCCGCGACATCCGAGGGGTGGTTGTCCCGGATCAATCCCAGTAGCGCTTCCTTGTTTTCTTGCTCTATGACTTCGAGGATTGAATCCCGCAGAGTTTCCACGGGCTCAGCACCTGTTCCAGTGAAGGTTTCGGACATGGCGGACCTCCCAGGTGTCTGTCTTTCCTAAAATTTGGCGCCTTCTCATGAACGTTGAAGTTTAACCCGAAACCGACGGACCGCGTGGGAAAAGTATGGTCCAAGACCGAGCTTCATCGGCGGAGGCCTTGCCTCGGTCCTCCGACTCCCCTGGCCCGACATGGGCACAGCTTTGAACCCTTTCAAGTGAGGGGCGCGAAGCTTGCTGGCGGGCCTTCATATAGCAATGTAGCGGAAGACGCACCGCTTCCTTCTCGGAAACCCGTGAGCCAGGAGAACCGCATAGAGGATTGTAGAATTGAAGGGGCCAAGATCGGAATGGCCTACTCGTCCAGGGATTCCCTTTTAATAATGTGATAGCCAAATGCTGTTTCCACGGGCTCCATGGTAATTTGCCCTTCTTGCAGGCCTGCTATAGCGGTTTCAAACTCGGGCACCATCTCACCCACGAACCAGGAGTTGAGCCGCCCGCCGCGAGGCGCCGTGGGACCGTCTGAATTCTGCTTGGCCACCTCGGCAAACTGATCCGGGTTCCCTCCTAGTTCCGCGATCAAGCTCTTGGCCTTCTCCAAGGCCTCCTCCTTGCTGCGGGTCACGCTGGGGTTGGCTCTCTCGCTCCCCTTATAGGCAATGAGAATATGAGACCCCGCGCGCCGTTCTACCTTGGAGCGCTTGAGAAAGGCAAACGCAAAAGGCAATTCGGCAGGACCGCCTACCTCATCATAGGAAATCGCGTCGAGCGCATCGAAAAAGCCGGGCGGAATATTGTCGCCACGCTTGAGGACGCCCAAGAATGCCGGACCATCGCCCATGTCGTTGTGCTTTTTGGCCATTTCCTCGAAGTTGTCGCCCGAAAGCGTTGTCTGCAGTTCCTGGCAGAGAGCGAGCGCCTCCTCCTTGGTTCGCGTCACGCCTGCCGGGGAATTCGGCTGACCCGCAAAGCCCACGAAAAAGGCGTAACCGGAATAGTGTTTTACGCTGGGAATCGCATCGCGCCGAATGAGGTGATAACCGAAAGAAGTCTCCACGGGCTCAGCCGCGAGTTGGCCAACCTCGAGTTTGGAAACCGCGTCATCGAATTCAGGAACCATCGCGCCCTGACGCCAAGCTCCCAAAAAACCGCCCTTGGGACCCGAGGGGCCGTCGGACTCCATCTTGGCCAATTCCTCAAAAAGGTTGGGTTCTTCCTGGAGTCGCTCCAGCAACTGTTTGGCCTTCTCCAGCGCCTCTTCCTTGGAGCGGGTGATTTCGGGCTTGGCGCGGGAGGCGCCTTGAAAGGCGATCAAAATATGGGAGCCGGCAAAATCGCCGACCATTTTGAAATATTGATCGGCATAGGGATCTTGGGTGCTTTCCGTGTTGGCGGAACGATCGTCTCCCTCGCTTGCAGAGGCATTTTCCGCGCCCGATTTTCCGTCCTGCTTACAGGCGGTGGCGCCCAAAAGAACAACCAGTATTAGTTGCAAAAGTAAACTTTTCATCTTCCTTCCTTTTTGCTGCTCTCCCCGGGTTGGGGTTTCCAGAGAATTTGTTGATGGTGAACCACGATCGACAGGCGACCCTCGATCAGCTCGATGAGGGGTTTCCCCGCCATGGATTCACGCCAGCCGCGAAAAATGGGGTGTTTCTCCCAATCGCGCCGCTGAATATAGGCATCGATCACTCCGGGCAACTCTTTCTTTAGGATGAGATGGCCGGGCGCAATGTTGGCTTTTTTGGCGACTTCCTTCACGAGTAGCCAAGCTAGTTCCGCGAGCGACTCGGCCTTGTCGGAGGGTGCGTTGGAGCGCCGGTCCTTACGCGGAGGCCATTCCGACTTGGGAAGCGCGCGCGCGCGCCGGTGACATTCCAAAATGGTTTGCCCATGCCGGTCCAAAAAACCGGAGCTAACACCGCGCCGGTTGGCCAGTTGTTCCATACCCAACTCCTTGACCTTGGCCAACTCCACCATAACCTCGTCGTTGAGGATAAAGCGCACGGGTTTATCGATTTGGCGCGCCAAGTCATCGCGCCACTTCGCCAGTTCCCGCAGCACGGCCGCATCCCCGCTTCGCAGCGAACCGGCCCGTTTGATTTTCTTCCAGAGCTCCCCGGGAACCGGGTCGAAAAGGTCATTGGGCAACTGCTGCCGAATCTCTTCCCGAACCCATTCAAGCCGGTTGCGTTTCTCGGCAACGCCAACCAATTTGCGATAGAGCTGGGGCAGGTACTTGACATCCTCGCGCGCGTAGCGCAGTTGCGCCTCGGTCAGGGGCCGCTTCAACCAATTGGTGTAACTGCTTCCCTTGAAAATCTCCACGCCCAACAATTTGGAAACCAGGCCGGCATAAGCGATCTGCTCGCCATAACCGCACATGGACGCGGCGATTTGGGTATCAAAACAATTCGCTGGCATCTCTTCCATTTGATAGTAAAAAATCTCCAAATCCTGCCGGCCCGCGTGAAAAATCTTGATGATGTCGGGATTGCGCAAAACCTCGTGAAAGGGCGCCCAGTCGGAGATCCGAAGGGGATCGACCAGGATGGACTCGCGCCCCGGCCAACCCAATTGCAACAAGGCCAACACGGGATAATAGGTCTTTTCGCGAATAAATTCCGTGTCCAACGCCAGGAATGGATGCCGCCCGATCTCCCGACAAATCTCTTGGAACGCCTGGTTGTCGCCAATTTCGATCATAAAAACCCGGTAACGGCCAACTGCCGGAGAAGCGCCAGAACCCTAAACAGTAGCATGGGTTAGCTAAATTGCCCATGGTTTTCTATCACTAGAAAGCGCGGCCGAAACCACATTCCCGCCCTCGTTTTGAACAGCGGAAAACGGGCCAGCCGCCGTGGCCAGATTTGCAGATGGCCAAAATCCGGGTTTGGAGTAGAAACCGAGACGCCCTTCTTTTTTCCGGACTCCGGAAGATTTTCTTCTGGTTTGCTCCCGGGACGCCCAGCCGAGACGCCTTGCCAGGAGAGTTACCCCGCTAGTATTGGAACCCCTTGAAACTGACCCGAAAGAAAAGGGCATAGAGCACGGGTACGAAGCCCAGGGTGAGCGGGGTGGCAAAAATCAATCCGAACAGGATCGCCACGGCCATGGCCTCGAACAAAGGGCCCCCGCCCAGCCACAATGGCGCCAGCCCGCCCACGGTGGTGAGCGTGGTCAACAAAATGGGGCGCAACCGCCGCTGCGAGGCTTCCACAACCGCGCGCGCGGGCTTCAACCCGTTGTCTTCAATTTCGATTTTAATGCGATCGATTAGGACAATCGCGTTGTTAATGACGATCCCCGCCAGTGAGATCACGCCCAGCATTACCATAAAGCCAAAAGGCTGACCCGTCATCAACAAACCCAAAATGACCCCGATCAGGCCGAGCGGGATGGTGAGCAAAATGATGAGCGGACGCCGCAATGAATCGAATTGTGCGACCAGCAACAATACGATGATCAACCCCGCAATCGGGAGCTTGGCGGCGATCGAGGCCTGAGACTCGCCCGAGCTTTCCAACTCTCCGCCCAAATCATATTTGTACCCGAAGGGCCAACCCCGGCTCGTTTCCGCGAGCCATTCCTCCATATTGCCCGCCACCAGGAGCGCGCTGAACCCGGGAGCCACATCCGCTTCAACGGTTACGGTTTTAAGCCTGTCGCGGCGCATGATCTTGGATGCTTGGAAAACCACTTCCACGTCCGCGACCTGTTTGAGCGGCACCGCCCTGCCGCTTTGCTGCACGAAGATATTATGGCTCTCTAGCTTGCCGATATCGTGACGGTCCGCGGCAACCGAACGCAATATCACGGGAATCACCTCATCGTCCTCGCGGTAATCCGTGGTAGTGATGCCCGACAGCACGGTTTGCAGGGAAATGGCGATGTCCTGACTGGAAAGACCCGCCCGCTGGGCGCGGGGCTGGTTAATTCTCACAAACAGCTTTTTGGTGGCCTGGCCCCAATTATCGCGAATATTGCGCGCACCCGGAACCAGGGCGAGTTGCGCCTTTACCCGGTCGGCCAACGCGAAGATCTGGTCCGTGTCCTTGCCCGAAATTCGCACCTGAACGGCCGCCTCCACGGGCTGACCAAGCGCCAACGGGCCGGCCTTGATGGCCAAATCAGGGTAGGTGTCCCGGCAATAGGCTTCCAATATGGGTACGAACTCCGATTCAATGCGCCAGCGGTCGGAAGTCGTGGCCAGCAGGTATGCGTAATGGGAAGCGCGCGGTTCGGGGTTATAGGGAAGGTGATACTTGGGCGCGCCCTGGCCGATGAATGTCGTCCAATGCACAATCCCCTCCTTACGCACCGTGCCCGTCTCGTCATAATCGACCTGAAGCTCTTTTGCGATAAAGGCTTCCACACCGGCCACGATTCCCGCTGTTTTCTCCAACGGCGTCCCCAATGGAAGCTTGAACTCGATTTCCATCACCGCCTTGTCATTGGCCGGAAAAAAAATTTGTGGGACAAAAGGAAAAAGGCGCATCACACCTAAAAAAATTAGGATTGTGGCAAGAACCGTGAGCAGTGGCCGGCGCAGCAAGGTAATCAAGAACCCGCGGTAAAAACGGTAAAAACGACCCTGAAAACCCGCTTCCTCGCGCCGCTTGACCTTGAGGAACAAGACGCATAACAGAGGGGTCATGGTAAGAGACAGCAGCCAAGAACACAAAAGCGTAAGCGTCACCACCTTGAACAGCGGCGCGGTATACTCGCCGGTTCCGGATTCCGCCAGAAAAATAGGCAGAAAAGCGGCAGAGGTGGTGAGCGAGGAAGTGAGCAGCGGAATGCGCAACTCGGCCGCGGAATCTACCGCGGCGCGGCTCACGGGTTTGCCTTCTTGCATGCCGACCATGATCGACTCCGACATGACGATGGCATTGTCCACCAACAACCCCAGAGAAATGATCAGCGAGGCCAAAGACATTTGGTCGATGCCAATCTGAAGGAACGACATCACCAGCAAAGCCATGACCATGGCCATGGGCACCAGCGAGGCGACCACCAGACCCGTGCGCAAACCCATGAAGGCCAGCATCACCGCCAGTACGATCACCACCGCCTGTATCAGGTTGCCGAGGAAGTCGCTGACCTTGCGCTCCACGAAATCCGGCTGAAAGTAAACCTCATGGAAATCGACCCCGATAGGAAATACACGGTGGAAGCGATCCAACTTTTGCCGCACGTCCGCACCGAGTTGGATGATGTTGCCTCCCTCACGCGGGCTTACTGCGATCACGAGCGCCGGATCGCCGTTATGGGTGGATTTGGATTGGATGGGTTCCACGTAGCCGCGATAAATGTTGGCGATGTTTTCCAGGAAGATCACGCCGCTGGATGGCAGTTTGATTACCGTTTTTTTCAGCTCTTCCACGGACTCAAAATTGCCGCTGGGCTCCAGAACGATTTGCTCGTCCTCGGTAAAGACCTCACCACCTGGATAGATAATGTTGCGGGCATTGAGTATTTGTTGGAGTTGACCGGGTGAAATGCCGAGTTCGGCCAGGCGCGAGTTGTTGAACTCCACGAAGACCCTCTCCTCCTGATTGCCCTGGATCCACACCTTGGCCACATCCTTGATCAACAGCAACTCGTTGCGCGCCTCGTCGGCGACCTCTTTGAGCTCCGCATAGGAGTAACCCTCCCCGGTCACGGCCAACACGATTCCGAACACATCGCCAAATTCGTCGTTAACGAATGGGCCCCGCACCCCCGAGGGGAGTTCATCGCGGACGCCATCGACCTTGCGCCGCAGTTTGTCCCAAATAGGCCGCAGCTCAGAGTAACTTTCCTTGATATTGGCATAAATGACCGAGACTCCCGTCTTGGACTCGCTGTTAAGGAAATCCAGCTCGGGCAACTCCTGGATGCCTTTTTCAAGCTTGTCGGTCACGAGTTGTTCGACGCGGTCTGGACTGGCTCCCGGAAAATAAGTAAGGATTTGAGCGGTGCGTACGATAAAGCCTGGATCCTCGGCGCGCGGCATTTGGCGATAGGCCGAAATGCCGCCCACGAGGATCAAAACCAGAGCGGTTCCGGTGATGCGTTTTTTCTCAATGGCAAAGCGGGTGATGTTCATGGTTCAGAGCGCCTCCGCCTTGCCGAATTTTACCCGCTGACCATCTTGGATTTGGCTGACGCCCGCGGTGACCACACGGTCGCCGTCTTTCAAACCATCGAAAACCTCGATTCCTTCTTCGGTGAGGGCACCCGTGGTTACCGTTTTGCGCTGGATGATGCCCACGCCTTCCTCGTCGGAAGGTTGCACCGTGAACACATGGCGACCCCCACGATCCTCGCGCACGGCAAAAGAGGGTACCAAAAATCGGTCGCGTCCTTCCTCGGCGCCCAGACTGATGAGCACCTCCACCGCCATCCCGGGCCGGGTATCGGCGCTGGTCGCATCCAAAAGCACCGTAACCGGGTAGGTCGTGGCCAGGGAAGTGGGAGACACGCCCACTTCCGTGATGCGGCCCGAAAACCTCTGATCCGGCAATGCATCAAAGCGCACCTCCACCGGCTGGCCCTGGCGTATCCTTGCGATTAATATTTCGGGTACGGCAACGCGAACCTCCAACTTTGAGCCAGAGCTCAGTTGAACCACGGTTTGGCCCGGTTGAAGGTTTTCATTGGGCTCCACATCTACCGAGGCGATCGCGCCCTTTGATGGCGCACGAAGGCGTGTGTAGCTCAATTGCGCGGTCCCCAACTCCAATTGCTTCTCGGAGGCGCGGACCTGGGCCTTGGCCGATTCCGAGGCCGCCCGCGCGGAATCCAAATCATTGCGCGAGGCATTGCGGTTCTCGTAAAGTTGGCGAACGCGGTCATAGTTGGCCTCGGCATTGCGGGCCTGGGCCCGCGCGCTTTCAAGCGATGCCTGGGCCTGTTGAACGCGCAATTGGTAATCGGAATCATCGATCTCCGCGATAGGCGTACCCACCGAAACCACATCTCCCACCTTGACCCACAACTGCTTCAGGGTGCCGGAGACTTTGAAGCTGAGCCGGGATTCAACCGCGGCTTGGGCTACGCCGGAAAAGCTGCGCATGCGGCTGCCGCCAGCGGCAAACATTTCCTGGTAGCGAACCGGTCGCAAAATCTCTTCTACCGCGGCCTCCTGTTTGCAGGAAACCAGGCCCAAACTAAAGCTCAAAATCAAGGTTGGAAAGCGCCACCCTATGTCCATTTGAGAACCCCCCTTCCGCCAACTCACGAGCCGGTGCGAGCCAGGAAGCGATTCCCGACCCCCGCCAAACGTCTTTTTCACTCGATTCTCCGGAACAACTCATCCAGCCTGTAGAAAAATGCCTCCCGCTGTTCGGGAGAACGAAAAAAATCGAAATTCGCGGACGCCCGTTGAAAACGCATCAACTCGATGAGAAAGTCGTATAGCGCGTTGGAGGCGGCCCGTTCCGCTTGGAGAGCCGCGTTTTGCGCGTCGAGTAGGTCGAGAATCGAGGTCAAACCGGTGGCATAGGCATCCTTCACCAGTTCGTAATTCTTGCGAGCGGCCTCCGCGGAAACGCGTGATAAGTTGATCGCGGCGCTGGCGGAGCCCACCCGCTGCAATGAGGTTCGAATCGATAGCTCTACCTTTTCCGCCGTGGAGCGGCGTTGAAGCTTGAGGCGCTCCACCTCGATACGGCTGGATCCCAAACCGGCCTTGCGCGCGCCCCCCTCAAATACTGGCAGCGAAAAATTCAGAACCGCGCTCCAACTGGTGTCCTCCCGTTGCGGCAGGCTTACGCCTGGAATCGGCAGTGAAAAGGCGTCTCCCCCACTGCGGCTAAAATCGTGAGAAAGTTGGCCCTGAAGCGAAACCGTGGGTAGGTAATAGCGCCGCTGATTCGAGAGGACCTCTCGCTGTTTGGCCGCCAAGATGGCGTCGATCCGGGCCAATTCAGGCGAATTTTTCAAACCTTCGGCCACCATGAAGCCTCGAAAAATCTCAAAATCGCGGGCGTTGTCCACGTACTGGCGCAACCGACCCTGGCCCGTAATCATTTCGGGGTCCAGCAAATCGGGAACCACGGCATCGAGCAGGGCTTCCTGGGGGAAGTGAAGAATCTGGTTGAGTGCGGCCAGGGCCGAGTCGGCTTGCGCCCGGGCCGCGATAGCCTCTTGTTGATCACGTGCGTATTGGCTCTCCCAGCGGTAAACATCCGCGGGGCCGGAGGAGCCAATTTCAAAACGAATGCGCGCGGTTTCAAGGTTGGTGTTGGTAAGATCCAAATTGTCCTTTTGAATGCGGGTGAGGTTGCGCGCTTTCAGATAGTTCAGAAAGCGAAGGGCGGTTTCCAGTGCGATATCGAGCTTGGTCGCCTCGACTTGTTTCACACGCGCCTTCTGCAACTGCTCTTGAATGCTGACCTGTGCATTCAGCCCATCGGAGTACAGCGCCTGGCGTAACGCCAGTGAGCCGGAGACCGTGGTTTCTGCTTGGGAGCCGAGGCTTGCGTCCGCCGAATCGCCGTCGACCTGAACGCCTTGTAGGTTGGCGTCCAGACGAAGACGCTTCTGAGCGCGGGCGAGATCGATCATTCTCTCGCCTAACGCGATTTCCCGGGTGGCTTCCTGAAAATCCAAATTGACCGCGATGGCGGTATCCACCGCCTCGGAAAGGGTCAGCCGACGGTCGATTTCCTCCGGTTCCTGATGAATCAACTCGGCCGAAATCTGGAGATCCCAACTGGGATACCAGCCGATCTCCCGCGCGGTGGCCATGTTTAGGCTGAGCTTGCTTTTATCGCTGAGCAAAACGGGTAGACCGCTCGCGTCCTCTCCCAACAAAATGCGCTGGACATTCAGGGCCACGCGTCGAGCCCAACGCTCTCGATCACTTTCTGGGGACAGACCCCCTAACACCCCTTGTTTCACTTCCTCCTTGCCCAGCATGGAGAAGCTGGGAATGCGGCGCGCTGCAAGGCCTTGAAACAACGCTACCTTTTCCGTATCGGAAAGCTGGAGCAGAGGCGTGATGTAAACAAATTCAGTATTCGCCGGCAGTTGATCCAGAATGGTTTGAACCTCGCCGGTGCTCAGCACGAATTCGACTTCCAGTCCTTGCGCGGCGAAAACTTCTTGCACATGTTCGCGCAAACCGGCGACAAAGGTAGCGATTTGCGCATTTGCCACGAAATGCAGCTTCTTGAACTGCTTCAGCTTGACCAGCATGGCCGCATCCCGTTCCAGGCGCGCGTTGCTGGCTTGGTAATTAAAGTTTTTGACCCCACTGACGCCGTCCTGATTAGGGTAAACCGGCAAATCGGAGTTGATGCCAAAAGGGGCCACCACGGGTTTTTCGAAGGGCCCATGAGCGGCAGCCTCGAAAGTGGCCAAAACCCCTCCACAGAGCACCAGATCTACTTCAGGGTCGGCGAGCAAAGCGGCCAAATGCGCACGCACCGATTCCAGCGTCCAGTTCGCGCGCAAAGTCTTTTCCTCCGGGAAGCGCACCACAAAATCCCGATCCAGCAGCGCCAGGATCTCTTGCTCAAAGAGAGGCAACCACCCCGACTCCACTTTTTCGGAGGGACCGTCGATCACGATTCCGATCACGACCTCTGGCTTCTGCCCCAAGAGCGGAGAGTCCAAGGCCAAAAGCCAAACAAGGAACGCTACATATTTCATAAGCGCCTCTGAAGAAGGTTGTGCCTAACGTTCGTGGGCAAGGCGGAAAATCTCAATATCCCATGCGCATCAAACCCAGCTAGATATCATCTATGGCTCGACTTTTCCTCATTATATAACGCAATTTGGGGCCAGGCCATTTTGAGGCGAATAAGAGAATTATGGCGTTTGGGATTATTGAGGCCAGGCCATAATTACCAAGACTGGAGAAAAACAGGATTGTGGTTGATTGGCCGCCTATATCGCCTTAATTATCTGGCAAGATTCCACACCCAAAGCTTGACTTCTAACTAGTCTAATTACCAGATAGAAAACGAGGGCCGTGGGTTTCCATAGAAGCAGCCGATGGGAGTAATGATTTTTTTGATATGTGGGTGAATGGTCCTTCGCTCGTTTTTTTATTCCAAACAATGCCCCGGTCTTTGGTGGCTGTTGTACAACCCCTCCC
>JBGTRP010000100.1:0-13354 GCA_041940685.1 Acanthopleuribacteraceae bacterium | reverse complement strand
TCCCTGGTTCGAAGATAGCGATAACGGAGCAAACTGTCGTCGTTTAAAACCGGTTTCAGAGCTGTCCCCGCTCCTTCCCGGATCAAGACCACGGGGACGCGGCTGAGACTGAAAACCCTGGGCGGGGGCCAGGAAGTGTTCAAGCGGTTGACGGCTTTTCATTTCTGCTCTATATTGATACCTTAGGGTATCAATATGACAACTTTAGTTATCAAATTGACACCCTAAATTCTTAAAGTGAAGGAGAGAAGATGGGGACTAGAATTGACATGGCCGAGGCGGTTGACCAGAAATTGCGGCTCATGGCCTTGGCCATGTTATTGCTCGCTATCCGATCCGCCAGCGAGGCCTGCATGATGCTTGTAAGTGAAGAGTTGGCATTTTACCTAGATGTGCTTCAAATCGGTTTGATGGTTTCCGCAATCGGGCTCATGCTTCACTTGGCCTATTGGAAATTAATAAAAGTCCCCAAACACCTTCGCCGCCTGTTTTCCGACCCCGACGGATATATCGTGGAAGTATTGCGGAAATCCTGCCTAACTTCCTGGCTGTCCACCCTGGTTTATATATCCTTCGTGGGTCCCGTCATTTCGAAAATCTGGGTGGAGTTTCCCGTCAAGTTTTTTACGGAGAGCGCCCTTTTCGTGATGTTGGGCGCCTTCAGCCTGAAGTTCCTGTCCATGTACCGGGGTGGAAACGACCCCGAGGATATCCTGGATCAGGCGCCATGAGCGGCGAGCTCGAGAACCGCATCCGCGTCTTCCGAGCGGAGCATCGCCTCAGCCAGGGAGCGCTCGCCAATCACGTGGGCGTTTCGCGCAAAACCATCAGCACCATCGAGGTAGGAAGATTCGTACCCTCCACGGTAATCGCCTTGAAAATCGCCCGCTTTTTTCAGGCGCCGGTAGAGGAAATTTTCTTTCTTAAAGACGATGCATGACCCTGCCCAACCGCTGCAATGCGCGTTTCCCTTCCTCAAGGATTTCCTGAGAAGGGTTCTCACTGGGTTCAGCATTAATTGAGCCGCTCCTAGCTTATATAAATCAAAAATTCTTTCTTTTTGGCTCTGAAGAAAGTAGATTGAAGGTAAGCATTTTGGACCAAATTGCGAGACCATTCGCGGCCCCCTTGCCTTTTTGCCGAAGCAAGGCTTATTTTTTGGATAGGGCCAGTGAGAAATTCCAGTGATCAGAAACTTAAGTCCTGAACCCCCAAAGGGTGAAGTAACCAAGTTGCTTCAAGAGTGGCGTGAGGGCAACCAGGTGGCGTTTGCCAAGGTGATCCCTCTCGTATACGAGGATTTGCGCAAGGTAGCCGGGCATTACCTTAAGGCTGGAAGCCCCCACCACACGCTTCAACCCACCGCCCTGGTCCACGAGGTTTATTTGCGACTCATGGGAAATAAACCCATGGAACTTAAGGACAGGACTCATTTTTTTCGTTGCGCATGCCTGATTATGCGCCAAATCCTCATGAGGTACGCACGGGGTCAGCCTCCCCGCGCCTTGGGCGATGTCCCGGATGGCCCTCCCCTGGACCAGGTTTTTAATGAAAACGGAGAACTGGGAATTAAGCCGGAAACCATTCTCGCATTAGACGGCGCTCTGCATCGGTTGAAGTCAGTAGACGCCCGGAAACACCGAGTCGTTGAAATTCGCTTTTTTGTGGGCATGACCATCGAAGAAACCGCGCAAGCCCTCAATTTATCGCCGGAGACCGTGGGGCGCGATTGGAGAGCCGCCAAGGGCTGGCTGGCCAAAGCGATGGGCGCCGGAAAGAAGGGTTCGCCCGGCAATACGCAACAGATTCAGAAAGGCGGCTAATATGAATGTGGATCGGGAAAAGCAGATCATGGCGCTTTACGAGCGGGCCTTAACCTTGCCCGAAGGGGAAAGAGCCGCCTTTTTGCGTGAAAATTGTGGAGAGGATGAGAAGCTTCAGGAAGAGGTTCGCGCGCTCCTGGGGCAGGATCTGGAGAAGGTCGACTTCCTCAGCAATCCCATCGCCACAGGCCTGCCACCGCTTCCAAAGGGTTCGGCCATCGATCGCTACCGCATTTTGCGCGAGTTGGGGCGCGGTGGAATGGGGCAGGTTTATCTCGCCGAACAGGAAGCGCCCTTTCGCCACAGGGTCGCCATCAAGATCATGAGCCATGGATTGGATACGCCCACGCTCATTCCACGTTTTGAAAACGAACGTCAAATTCTGGCGGATTTGAATCACCCCAATATTGCCCGGCTTTTCGACGGCGGAACGCTTGAGGACGGACGGCCCTATTTCGTGATGGAGTATGTGGAGGGTGAACCGATCCACGATTATTGCAATTCTCGTCAATTGGCCCTGGAAGCCCGCCTCAAGCTGTTTCAAAAAGTTTGTTCCGCGGTTCATTTCGCCCACCAGAACCTGGTGGTGCATCGGGATTTGAAGCCCCAGAATATTCTCGTCACCGAGGATGGCGAGCCAAAGTTGCTGGATTTCGGCATCGCCAAGCTCCTCCAACCCAAACCCAGCCAAACCTCGACATTGACAACCATGGGCGCGAGGCCCATGACCTTGGCCTACGCCAGCCCAGAACAGATTCTGGGCAAGCCGGTCACCACGGCTAGCGACGTTTACTCTCTGGGCGTATTGCTTTATGAAATTCTGACCGGCGCCCGCCCCTACCGGATCCAATCGGGTGATTGGGAAGAAATTCAGCGCGTGATTTGCGAGCAGGATCCCTTACGGCCTAGTCTCGCGGGGGCGGAGGCGGATAGCGTGGAACAAATCTCCTCGAGGCCGCCCGCGCCTCGGCGGCCTCAAACCCTGGCGGGAGAGATCGATGAAATCGTGCTCATGTCCCTCCGCAAGGAGCCGGAGCGCAGGTACGCATCGGCGGCTCAACTCTCAGAGGATATCACCCGTTTTTTGGGCGGATTCCCCGTAATCGCCCGCAAGGACCGCTTCGGTTACTTTGCCAAAAAATTCATATACCGGCACCGCTTCGGTGCGGCCGTGGCCGCCATTGGCTTCTTGTTGAGCATTGGATTCTCCTTCAGCATGGCCTTTCAACAGAACCAAATCAAGCGCCAGCGGGATAAGGCCGAAAGGATCTCCAACTTCCTCACCGAAATTTTCAACAATTACGATCCCTACAAGACAGATGGCGAAACCGTGACAGTGGAAACCCTCCTCAATCAAGCCTCCGCTCAAATCGATCGGGAGCTCAAGGAGGAACCGGAAGTGCGTGCCGGTATGAACCTCACACTGGCCAAGGTATACACCAATATCGGCAGCTACGAGAAGGCCTTGCCGCTCTACGAGGAAACCCTTGCAATTCAGCAAGACCTCTTCGGCGACGACCATCGGGAATTGGGCGACACGCTTTACAGCCTGGGCAAATATTACCTGGCCACCGCGGAATACGCCAAGGCCGAGACGTTTTTCACCCGCGCTCTCGACATTCGCGGAAAGAATCTGGGAAAGGGTCATGCCAAGACTGCGGCGGTAATGCATGACCTCGGTCAGGTCCGCATCTACCAAGGCCGCTTTGAGGAGGCCAAGGACTGGATTCAGCAAGCCGTGAATGTTCAGCAGAACCTGAAGGGCGAAAGCCTTGGACTCGCATCTAGCCTGAACGATCTCGCGATTGTCTACTACAATCAGGCCCGCTTTCCTGAAACCGAATCCCTTTATTCGCGCGCACTGGATTTGCAGGAAAAAGAATTGGGCCCGGATCACCCCACCCTGGCCGAAACGCTCAATAACCTGGCGCAATTGTACAAAACCCTTACCCGCTACGATGAGGCCGTGCCCCTGCATCAACGCGCCCTCTCCATCCGAAGACAGGCCTTCGGCGACAACCATCGCGAGGTCGCCCACAGTCTCAACAACCTGGGCACCCTCTACACCCTGCAACAGCGCTACGACGAGGCCGAGCCCCTGTTGCGCCAGGCCCTTTCCATTAAGGAAGCGGCTCTGGGACCCCAACATCCAGAGGTAGCCATCAGTCTCAATTACCTCGCCGAGCTATTCGTTCACCAACAAAAATACGAGGAAGCCGACCGGCTTTTCCGCCGCAATTTAGCCATCGTGGAACGCGTTTACGGCTCCGAGCATCCCGAAATCGCCTACCCACTCCACAACCTAGCCAACCTTCACAAAATACAGGGCAATTATCCGCAAGCGGAATCTCAATACCTGGCCGCCCTGGAGGTGAGAGAGAAGGCGCTGGGCCCCAACCACCCCCGCGTGGCCATCATCCTGCACGCAATGGCCGAACTCTACATGGCCCAGGAACTGTTCGCGAAGGCCGAACCCCTCTGCGAGCGGGCGCTCCGCATTCGTGAGGAACACTTCGGCCAGGACCACGCCCTGGTCGCCGAGATTCTCACCTTATACGCGCAACTGCTGAAGAAGTTGAACCGCGATGAAGCGGCTAAAGCCCTGGCCGCCAGGGCCGAGGCCATCGCGGCGAGATAAGCGTCCAAGGGACCGCGAGGCTGTCACCGTTCCTGGTC
The DNA here is from genome assembly GCA_041940685.1 of Acanthopleuribacteraceae bacterium. Classification (GTDB taxonomy): domain Bacteria; phylum Acidobacteriota; class Holophagae; order Acanthopleuribacterales; family Acanthopleuribacteraceae; genus JBGTRP01. The sequence continues at coordinate 8,855 of JBGTRP010000100.1, read as the reverse complement.
GCCCCACCAGATGGGGTTTTCAGCGATGAAGTCCATGAGCGCGCGATGCTTGGGGGCGTCTTGCTGGGTTTGATGCTCCTTGGCCCCCCAACTGCCGTATTGGGTGTAGGCGCCCACGCTGAGGAAGTGGCAAAAAAGACCGCCGCCGTGTTCGCGCCAGGCGGCCAGCAACTCGCGGTAGAGATCGTACATGCGCGGATCCCGATTGGCGCGGATGAACAGGTCGGTCAGGTCGGCGTTCTTCAGTTCCGGCCCCAGACCCACCAAATGTTGACCGCCCTCGTAGGCCAGCAATTGCAGTCCGTATTTTTGCGCGATGGCCGCGTGTTGGGCAATCCATTCCGTCACTCTTTCAAGCGACCCCCCCCCGGATATATCGGCAATCGCGACGCCCGTCGTCAGTTCCTCGAAAAGGAGGTCCAGGCCATCCGGTTCCGAATCCCGCCAACCGGCTAAAGCCTGGGGAAAGGGCCCTCCGCCGAGGTGGCCGCCAAAATAGGGTGCAATGGCGATGGCGTCCATCGCCGAGGCGCATTCGCTTTCATCGCCATCCCCGTTCAGAGGGCAGTCCAATGCCTCTTGGGCGACCCATGGGTTGGCGGCCTGTGCGCCCATGACCGCGACAATCCTGTCCGCCTCCTCACCCCACACGCTTTTCCAAATACGGGCAATCTCGGCGCTGCGCACGCCATAGCCGTTGATGCGTTTGGTGTACGCGGTCGCATCGGAGGTTGGCCAGGCTACCCGCGCCTGTTGCTGCACCCAATCTCCGGCTGAAAAAGCGCCATTCCAAACCTCATTGGCGTATTCCAGGTAGACCCTTTGCTCGGGCCGTAAATGCCGTTTTGCCAGCAATGCGAATCGCGTCACGTAATCGTCATCGGCTTGCGCGGGAATATTCAGCCAGGGATCGGCATTCAAACGAACGGCCAGGGCCAGGGCCAGCTCCAGCGGCACGCCGTTTTCACTGGTCCAGCGGACGTCGGTCCAGCGCGGCCGTTGTTGCCAGGAACTGAGCATGCTGGTGTTGGTGCGCAAGAGATCCATCATGCGGATTACCCTGTAGGAGCGCAGGTTTTCCAGAAACAGGGGGTGAAACACCTGATGGCGCCAGATCTCGGTAAATGCGACGCAATCCTTTTGAGGCGGACAAGAGCCATCCGCAGGACAGTAGGCAAACGAATTGCCGCCACACAGACCGCCCGGCATGATGACGCGAATATCGCGCAAATAATCGCCCGTATCATCCGGATCGATTTCGGTGATGCGAAGCAGGATGCCGCCATCGCCCGGGTTTTCCACCCGAACCACATCTCTCCCCGGCCGGGATAGCGCCTCGTCTTTTACCGCGTCATTACCGTACTCCAACTTACCGCGGCCCTTGTAAAAGACTGTATACGCGCCCGCTGGATAACGTCCTCCCGTGCCATTCAGCATCAGCGCCGCAATCCAACGATAGCGCGGTTGGGCGTCGCTCTCCTTGGGAAGGGCCGTCACCCAGCCGTTCTCGTCGCTGGGCAGCAGGTGACGCTCCCCCGTATCCCAAACGCCTACCGCCTGGGTGTACCAGCCGCCCGAGGTTTTCATCGCATCAAGCAGTGGCCATTCGGTGGAGTAATAGCTGAGATGGCTGATGTTCATTCCCAGGGGAGAGTCCGCGTTTTGAATGTTGACCACTTCTTCGCTGGAGAGGGGATCACGATCGGGCTGAAAAATTTCCCACGGGTAGTCGTTGGGATTCCTTTCGCCAGTTATATTGCCCGTTCGCTCATCCCCATCCGCCTGGACCGGCCACGCGGAGAAAGGTAAGGCCGCTTTGCCGGGAAGAGCGGTCAAAAAGAAGCCCGCGATACTCAAACTGATCCACGCGCAATGAAAAAAACGGAATCTTATGACGCCCAACACCTATCGGTTACCACCCAAAAAGGCCGCATCGGCCCAAGCTTCCTCCCCACGCTCTCTATCATAAAATCGCGTCAGCCAAAATGCAATCTACCATGAGAAGTCCATCCAAAGAGACCCTCTCCAGGAGGGGCGTACCCGTTGGAAATTTCTGGGTGTGAAACCGCACATTTGGCGCTTTCTGTTTTCTCTTAAAAAAGGATATAATGATGAAATCGTATTTCAATCCGAATGAGGCATCCCATTGCGAGCTTACAAGCCCAATTTTTTGCGGACAAAAATGCGCCGGAAAAACGAATCTCAAGGGTCTTCATTCGCCCGTACCTGGCGTCGGGATTCTAAACCGAATCCTTTTCGGCGCAATGCCAGGCTTTTACCCAAAAAAAGCATGGCATCATTCCCGAACCTATAAGATAATCCATGAAATGAATACCAGAACGACATCGCATGTGTGGAAAAGCGTTCTTGTGAATAAAAAGGAGTGAGAATGAATGCAAAGCTGAAAGCCCGTTCCAAGCTGGTTGCCGTTTGGATGGGATCGCTAGCCGTTTTTTTAGGAACCCCGATTTGGGCGCAAACCCCGATCACGGGCGTTACCGCGGCCTATGACAATGTTTCCGACACCAGTGGCGACTATTCCGCCAATGGAACGGGAACCGGCACCTATCCATCGGGCACCACGTTTAACATGACCTTCAACGTGGGCATGCAAAACAACCTGGTGCTCACGAGCATGACCACCGCCGCGGGCACCTTCGACCGCCAAGACCTCGCGGATACCTGCGCCATTTTGCGTGTGGACAATGCCAATGTCACCGGGGATCGTGAGCTGATTTTTTACGAAAGGGATTCGTTCGTATCCCCCGACTTGGACTTGCGGCCCAGCGCGGTCCCGGCGGTGGGCGCCATGGAAGCGGTATTGCTCAATGACACCATCAACCGCGGCTCCGATAATGTGTTTCAAAACACGGGCAATGGCGACGGCAATAACAATAATGTCGAGCGGATTGATTTCATCTTTACCTCGGGTTTGACGGTTCCGGCCTCCGCGCTGAGCCAGGTTGGATTTCTCATTCTGGAGCGGGGTGGAAACGATAGCTTCGTGGTGGCCCCGATCACCGGCCTTGACGGGTCCAATGCTCCCAACGCCTATGGCTCCACGGTAACCGTACTCGTCGCGGACTGGGGCGGTTCGGGTTTCAATATCGATACGTCGGTTCTGCGCAAAGACCCGGCAGATGCGAACCTTCGCCCCTCGGTCAACGTGTTTTTGCAAGGCGTATCGGGCGTATTCGTTTCCCTCTCTGATATGGGCATCATGGGGAACCAAACCTTCTACGGCTATTCCGTTTTCCCAGCGGATGTGGGGGCTGACCTCGTCGGTTTGACTGACGCGGTGACCACCACCGACTCCGCGGGCGGACTGGACCTGATGGCGGGCGGCGCGGTTTACGTTCAAGACGGCACCATGCTGGCTGGCGACATCGAGGCGACCAAGGCCGACGCGATTCAGGTCGACGCGGATATGGACGGCTTTTTGGATCCCGGCGAGACCCTGCGCTACACGGTCGTGGTCACCAACCCGGGCGATGGCTTGAACGCCAGCTCCACGGGCGTGATTTTCACCAGTGGCGTGGACCCCAACACCAGTTTGGTAGTGGGTTCGGTTACCACCTCCCAGGGTACGGTTACGGTCGGCAACACGGGCGGCGACACCACCGTGGAGGTCGATATCGGCACCATTCTCGATGGGGATTCGGTGACCATCACCTTCGATATCCTGCTGGACGATCCCCTCATGGTGGGCGTTACGGAAATTTCCTGCCAGGGCCTGGTCAACACCGATGACCTGACCGACGTCCCCACCGACGATCCGGACACGGGTCCCGACCTGGATCCCACGATCACCTCGCCGGTTCCCGTCGAGCTTCAAACCTTCTCCATCGAATAAATAGATACAAGCGCCCGACCCGGGCGCATATACGAGAAAGCCCGCCGGTATCGGCGGGCTTTTTTTATGGAGGCCGGGAACCGCTATCGCGCGGCGGACCCGCCTTCAGTTGCTGAAGGGAAACGCCCATCAATTTTCGGATTTGCCCTTGCCCTCAACCGGGTTGCCATCGGAGTCGATGAGCAAAATGTCCCCGAACCCGAGATCGCGGATCGATTGCTCCACTTTACTCAAATCGCCGACCACGACCCAGGTCAGGTTTTCCGGACGCAACAGGTCCTTGGCGGCCTGGTTGACGCTCTCTAGAGACACCTTGCTCAACCGTTGCCGATAGGCTTGGAAGTAGTCCTCGGGAAGCTCATAGGCCACTAACTCGGTAAGGGAGTTGAGGATCGATCTGTTGGTTTCCCAGGAGCCCGGCAGGCCCAGAGTCTGGTTTTCGAGGTTCTTTTCAAGCTCCTGCATGGTGATCGGCCGCTCGTTCAGAATATCTTTCAACTCCCGCGCAACCTCGACCATGGATTCGCTGGTCTTATCGGTTTGAACCGGAGCGAGGGCGATGAAGGGCCGCTGCCCCTTGGTGGGGTAGACCAGGGTGCTGGCCCCATAGGCCCAGTGTTTGTCCTCGCGCAGATTCATATTGACTCTGGAGGTAAAATCTCCGCCGAGTATATTGTTCATGGTCTGAACGATGACCTCGGAATCGATGCCGCGAGCGGGCGCGAGATGTCCGGCGCAGATGATGGACTGCAGGGCGCCGGGCCGATCGATCAAATACACCGCGGATTGGGAACGCTGGGGAGCCGTCCCGATATTTTTGGCGGGCGTTTCACCGCTATTCCATTTTTGGAACCGCCGCTCCAACTTGGGCTTGATTTCTTCAAGCGTGGTGTCGCCCACGATGAGAAGCGTCGCGTTATTGGGTTTGAACCAGGCTTGGTGAAAAGCCTTCAGATCGGCCGTGGTGATTTGGGAAACCGAGGCCTCGGTGCCGGAACCGGTCAGCGGGTTGCCGTAGGCGTGTCCCTCACCATAGAGCAGGGCGGGAAATACGCGCAGGGCCATGGAAAAGGGCGTAACCTTTTCCCTTTGGATGGTGGCCAGGGTTTGTTTTTGCAGCCGTTCGAAATCCCCCTCGGGAAACGCGGGCTCAAGGATCACCTCCGCGAAAATGTCCAGCGCGGGGTCGAGTTGGTTTTTCAAGGAGGAAAGCGAAACATAAGAGTAATCCAGGGTGGACCTGGTTTGAAGCGAGGCGCCCAAAAGGTCCAACTGCTCGCTGATTTCCAGGGCGGACCGCGAGCGGGTGCCCTCGTCCAACATGCTGAGCGCCAGCCTCGCGGCGCCTGGCTTACCCCCCTGATCGGCGGCGTAACCCGCGTCCACCATTAGCTGGAGCTCGATCACGGGTATCGCATTCCTTTCGGCCAAAATGATTTCCAACCCATTTTCCAGCTTGGCCCTCTGAATGGTGGGGAACTTGAGAGGCGGCGGCGCTCCCGTGGGCGGGACCTCGTCCCGCGCCGCGCCGGATTCCGCGGCCGAATACTCGGGGAAGGGCAAAACCCGTAAGACATAGGCACCCTCGTCGAGCCACTCCTCGGCGGCCCGGCGCAGGTCATCGGGCGTGGCGTTGCGAACATGATCCAGGTTGGTTTTGTAGAGATCGGGTCGGCCGCCGTAGACCTCACTCCTCGCGAGAATGTCGGACTTGCCGCCGAATCCGCCGATCCGTTCGGCGCCCCGGACAAATGTGGCCAGGTACTGGGTTTGCACCCGTTGCAGTTCACGCTCGCCCACGCCCTCTTCTACCAGACGCTGGAGTTCTTCGGCGATCAACTTCTCGATCAGCTTTAAGTCCCCACCCGGTTTGGCCGTGGTGCGGATGTAAAACTGCCCGCCGATCTCCCGCAACGAAACGTATGCGACCACATCCGTGGCTACCTGTTCCTCGTAGACCAGGCGCTTGTAGAGGCGGGAGGTTTTTCCCCGAGCCAGCACATCGCTTACCAGATCCAGATGGTCGGCGCGCGGATCTGCAAATTGAGGAATATTCCAGACTTGGTACAAACGGGCCTGGGGAACGCGATCCCAAACGGTCTGACGTAGCGTTGCATCGCGTTTGGCGATCCAAACATCATGCTTAGCGATTGGCGGACCCGACGGGATGTCGCCAAAATAATGCTCGACCTTCTGTTTTGCGGTTTGGGCATCGATATCGCCCGCGATGACGATCACCGCATTCGCGGCGCCGTAGTAGGTTTTAAACCATTCGTGAACGTCCTCCAGGGAAGCCGCGTCCAAATCCTCCATGGAGCCGATCGTCGTCCAGGAATAAGGGTGGCCCACCGGGTAGGTGTTTTGGGTGATCAACTGGCGGGTCACCCCATAAGGCTGGTTTTCGCCCTGCCGTTTCTCGTTCTGCACCACGCCGCGCTGCTCATCCAATTTTTCCTGAGTGATGGCGCCTAGCAAATGGCCCATGCGATCGGACTCCAGCCAGAGCGCCGTATCCAAACCCGAAAGCGGCACATTTTGGAAGTAATTGGTGCGATCCGGGTTGGTGGTTCCGTTCAGGTCCGTGGCCCCGATGCGCTCCATGACCTTGAAATAGTCATCATTAAAGTTTTCACTGCCATTAAACATCAAATGTTCAAATAGGTGGGCAAACCCGGTTTTTCCCGGTTTTTCATTCTTCGAGCCCACGTGGTACCAAATATTTACCGCCACAATAGGAGCCTTGTGGTCTTCATGCACAATTAAGGTCAATCCGTTGTCGAGCACAAACTTGGTAAATGGAATTTCGATCTCAGAACCCGTATTTTGGGCCCATATTATTAACGGCATTAGCGTACACAGACATGCCGAGAACCATTTCTTACCCATTCCTTCTCCTTCCTCTTTCGGAAAATTTTGCCCTAGTCGCCTAGCGGCCAAAGCATATCTTACAGTTCGGGGCTTGGAACGCCTGGATGACCAGCCGTTCGCTCGGCCGCCAAAGGGCTTGCCAAATCAAAGGCGGCCCATGGTTGCGACCGCGATTTTTGGCATGGCGGACCTTTGTCGAGAGGCCTCCCCCAAGGCTAGTACGATTGAGTTGGCGAATCTACTTATCCCGCTGGGGCCCACAAAACCCAAAAGGTTAGGAGCAAACCAGGCAGCCGCCCGGCTCGCGCTCCCCTCCCCGGGACTCAGCTTCCTTTCGCGCCCATCCTCTCATATACGAAAAAGGCGCGAATAGGATTGCGCATCGCCCAACCGAACGCCGGTCTCGGTTGGCCCAAGGCCGGCCTCTATAAAAAGACACCTCAATTAAAACAAAAGTCGCGCAAAAGATGTGAGGAGGCTCACGAAAACGTCAACCCAGGTAAACAAAAGGTAAATACTGACCCTCTTCCACACACTTTACCAAGAGGGGAACGTAATACCCAACGAGCGAAACAGTCCGGGCAACTTCCTCACTGCGATCCAAAACGGCACCGATCCTCGGTCAGCGTCAACCTGACCCAAGCCTAAGGAGGCGATCATGAGAAAAGACCCTTCCCGCATCAAAAAACGGTTTGTGAGTTTCCTGGCCTCCAAAATAAAGGATGTTTCCGGTTTTGACGGGCCAATGGCGGTCTACGAGTGGTTGGTTCGCGAATGGCAGCGGCCGTTGAAAGGCGAGGCCCTGCGGCAGGCATACCTCGCGGCCTGGGCCTTCTCCATTGAACGAGGGCTGGTCAAAATCTAATTCCTAGCGGGGCCACGCCCCAGCCGGGGGCGCCCAGCCCATCAAGGCTTGTAGTTTCCGGTTGCGCGGCCCCACGCAACAAGCTCCAGGCTTCAAGCCAAAGGCTGGATTTACTTTGCCCCCCGCTTGCGGCTTGTGTCTTGACACTTGCAACTGTAGCCTTGGCGTTTGAAAAACTCGACAAAAATTTAAAGATTCTGACCGCCAAGGCGACTAGTGCGGAACAAGGGATAAGAGGTTCATCGATAGGGGCTTTTTACCAGAACCTTTCCTCGTCGGTCTACCAGCTTTAAGCGGTAGCGCTCCTGATCGGGCCGCACATCGGGCGCCTCGTGGCTGATGATGTAATAACCCCCAATACTGTTGCCCATTTTGTTCATGGCTTGGGTGGCGAATCGGGGTGTTTTCAGAAAATAGCCGCCCGTGTCCTCGGCAAAATGACGCATGGCCAAATGCAGGGTGTTGTAGTCAAAGGGACCAAGGTCCAGGCTCATGACCGTGGTGCGGGAATCTTTGAGAGCCTTGACCGCCGCGGGGTAATCCACCCGCAGTTCCACGTTACCCCGCCAATAATCCGCGAGCCCCCAGCCGAGGTAATACATAACCTTGGTGCCGGGGAAGGGTTTGAGGGAATCCCCGATCACCCGCATCGCCTGCTCCGAGTTGGCCGCCCGTCGCGCCTGTTCGGGGTCCAGGCTCTCCAACAGCGAGGGCGCCCCGGTCGGAGCCGGGTTTGGCTTGGTGGTGCGCAACAGGGCTTGCGCCACCGCTTGGGTGGCCTGCTCCCTTGAGAGCGTGAAATCCGACCATAGTTTCAGCCGGGAATCAAAGGACATGACCGCCACGTAATCTTTGGGATCGAGCCGATACAATACGCCGGCGGCCTGGCCGATCCTTGTGCGAAGGCCCCGAATGCGGTTGCCCACCAAGTCGACCTGGAAAAACAAGACGATGAGACGCCCTCCCGCGCCGGGACTCACCACCGGCCGCGCCTGGTCGCTTGCGGCGCCGGGCTGATACACATCCTTTTCCACCCAGTCGCAGGAGAGAATGGGAATGGGCTCTCCCTGGTGAGTAAGGCGGAAATCCTCCACGGTGAGATCTTTTATGAGATGACCCTTGCGATCGATGACGCGCACGTCGATAATCCGGCGTTCGACGACGACTCGCTCGTCGACCTCGATCTCCCGGTCGTGGACAGTGGCGCCCATAAAACCGGAAAGCAAAGCCAGACAACCCATCGAAATCAATTCCAATATCCATCTCCGC